>NZ_JACJQX010000010.1:0-158977 GCF_014696895.1 Chroococcidiopsis sp. [FACHB-1243]
ATATCCATAGCGACCACAGCGGCGGTTTGGTCGAAAATGGGCGATTGATGTTTCCTACGGCTACAGTTTATGTTGGCAAGCCCGATGTCGATTTCTGGCTCGATCCCGCAAATGCAGAGCGATCGCATCTCGATCGCAGGTATTTTGATGAAGCAGTCAAAACGGTCAAGCCATACCTCGATGCAGGCAAGCTAAAATCGTTTTCTGGCGAGACAACTATCTTACCAGGAATCGTTGCGCGTCCTACACCCGGGCACACGCCAGGACACACCTTATATGTAGTGGAAAGCGGGGGCGAGAGCATTGAGTTTTGGGGCGATATTATTCACTTCGGCTCAATTCAATTTCCGAATCCTAAAATTACAGTTGTCTACGATGTCAATGCCAATGCCGCAGCAGAGCAACGAGCGAAACAGTTTGCCCGTGCCGAAAAATCGCGCCGCCTAGTCGCTACTGCACATTTGCCCTTTCCAGGAGTGGGTCACATCCGCGCAGAAGATCTTAGTTATGCCTGGGTTCCCGTGGATTATCGCTGGCGCGGTTAACGAGCAGAGTGAAGTTAAGCAATAAAACTCATTCCCCTTAAATCACTATCATAGAGAAATTACAATGACTGCAACCATAAATTCACCGATCGCACTTCCCAAACCGCCGATTAAACAAGCAAAACTATACATCAATGGACAATGGCGATCGGCATCGGACGGCAAAACTCGTCCTACCATTAGCCCGATTACGGAAACGGCGATCGCAGAGATTCCCGAAGCCTCCGAACAAGATGTAGAAGATGCTATTCTTGCTGCCCGTCATGCTTTTGATGACGAACCTTGGGCAAAAATGACTGGGCACGAACGACAGAAAATTCTTACTCGTGTTGCAGAATTGATCGAAAAATATGCGGACGATCTAGCACTGTGCGAAACGCTCGATATGGGCAAGGCAGTCTACTTTGCTAAGACAATCGATGTTTACTTGCTTGCCGATTTATTTCGCTACTATGCAGGCATGGCTCCAGAAATCGATGGTGTGACTCGTCTGGTTTCACCACCGCCAGAACATACCCCGAAGCACGTCACGATCGTTCGGGAACCGTTGGGAGTTGTCGCTGCCATCACCCCGTTTAACTTCCCACTGATACTTGCAGGAACCAAGATCGCTCCTGCCCTCGCTGCTGGGAATACCGTAATTCATAAGCCTGCCAGTGCGACACCGTTATCTGCCATCAAACTGGCAGAAATCTTTGATGAAGCAGGATTGCCTGCTGGAGTTTACAACATGGTCACGGGTTCTGGTGGCAGAGTGGGCGATCGATTAGTCAAACATCCTGCCATCAACAAGATTAGCTTCACAGGCTCAACAGAAGTTGGCATCGGTATTATTCGCAATAGCGCCGATACGCTCAAGAAAACCACGATGGAACTGGGTGGGAAATCTGCCAATATTGTGTTTGCTGATGCCGATCTGGACAGCGCGATCGCCAATGCTTTCTTTGGCATCTTCTACAACAAAGGTGAAATGTGTTCGGCAGGGTCGCGATTGTTAATAGAGCGATCGATTCACGATGCTGTTGTCGATGGACTCGTCAACTATGTGAGCCAAATCGAGATGGGCAATCCGCTCGATCCAGAAGTGCTATTTGGTCCCTTAGCCGATGCCGGACAACTCCAGAAAGTGATGCAGTACGTCGAGTATGGCAAGCAGGATGGTGCAACTTTGCGGTACGGTGGCGAACGATTCTATCCAGATGGTACGAATGGCAAAGGCTATTACTTCCAGCCGACAATTTTCACGAATGCCACCAACGAGATGCGGATTGCTCAAGAGGAAATTTTTGGTCCAGTCTTGACTGTGATTCCGTTTGACACAGAAGAGGAAGCGATCCGAATTGCCAACGGCATGAACTTCGGATTAGCCTCTGGGGTTCACACTCGCGACATTAAAAAAGCCTTTCGAGTGGCGAATGCAATGCAAGCCGGAACTTGTTGGATCAATTGCTACAACGTCTATGATGTCTCCGTTCCATTTGGGGGCTACAAAGCTTCTGGCTTCGGGCGCGAGAATGGCAAAGAGGTGATGGAGAACTATACGCACACCAAAGCGATTTGGATCGATTTAAGTTAGGAGATAAAGTGAGTAATATCCCAGAGGAAATTCACCTCAATATTGGTGCAATTATCTTTCCAGGTCTAGATCAGACCGACTTTACCGCTCCATTTGAAGTCCTCTCGCGGCTCCCTAATTCTACTTTTCATATTCTTTGGAAGGAAAAGATGCCCGTGAAGGATGTCCAAGGATTGATTTTGACACCAGAGAAAACGCTATCCGAGTCACCGCCGCTCGACCTACTGCTTGTACCTGGTGGCTATGGACAGGAGGGGATGAACTGTGGTCGTTTGTCAATGACAAAGGCGATGAGCAATGGGTGTGGTTAGCATTAGATGCTGCAACACGAGAGATGGTCGGCTTGCATATAGGCGCTCGTAGTGGCGACTCGGCAAAAGCGTTATGGAGATCGATGCCACCGCTCTACCCGTCAATGTGCTGTGCTCTACACCGACCGTTGGAGCGCTTATCCTACTGTCCTACCGAGCCAGCGCCATTGTCCAGTCGATAAAGATAGCGGATTCACGAGCTATATTGAACGGTTCAACTGTACTTTGCGACAACGAGTTTCTCGACTCGTCCGCGAGAGTTTGTCGTTTTCTAAACAGTTAGACAACCACATTGCAGCGATTTGGAGTTTTGTGCATGACTACAATGCGAAGTTACGCCGTAAACTGTCAATAGCCAGCTATTCTACTTCTATTTTCTCTAGCCTTTCCTAAATAGCACTACCGTGACTTTGAGGCTTGTGGTTAGTTATTTCAATTGGATTTGGCAGCATTCGTGCCTGGGAACTACAGCGGCACAGAGGGCAGAGCTAACCAATCGTCCTTGGACTTGGAATGATATTGCGGCTTATTCCACACTTGCTTGAGGCACGACCGACAAAGCCTATCATTTTCCAAAAAGCTCAACAATCATATTGGAGCGATTTGGGACTTCATTCATGGCTATAATGCAGAGATAGCAGGGGTTTGAACCTCACCACTACTTGCATATCGCTACCAAAATGTGGGGACAACAGCGGGGATGGTGGGATCGAGAAGATGGTTTTTTACTCACGGGAAGCGATGCCATGATTACGACTAACGCCGAGGCAGAAAGTGTCATCCTCCAACGAATGCCCAATTATGCCGATCGCTTGCACCGAATTGCGATCGCCGCAAATATCACAGTAGTTCCAATCGATCGCCAACAGGCGCGACAGCAGCTACGACAGCAATTTGATTGGTTAGCCGATAGTTTTGTAGTTGTCTTTTTTGGCTTTCTGCATCCCGTTAAAGGCATCGAGTATTTATTATCGGCATTTAGGCAAGTTATGACTCAACAGCCTCAGGCGCGATTGCTATTACCGGGAGGCATGGAAAGTTTGGCTTTACAGGGAGAAGAAGCAAAATCTTATTGGGATCGGCTGCAAGTATTAGTCAAGGAACTCCATCTGAGCGATCGCGTTTCGATGACAGGTTACGTAAGTGGTGAAACAGCTTCTCACTACCTCTCTGGAGCCGATCTGGGCGTGTTACCTTTCAATCATGGCGTTTGACGCTCAAAAGCGGCTCTTTACTAGCTTTAATGGCGCATGGTTTGCCTGTAATTGCTACTCATAGAACTCCACCAGATCCCGATTTATTAGCTGAAAATCTGCTGAAACTCATACCAACTCGCAATGACACAGCACTAACTGAGGCTTTGCTCAAACTCATTTTAGATCGAGCGAAATGCGATCGCCTCAGTGCTACAGCTAGGAAATTGAGCGATCGCTTTACTTGGTCTGCGATCGCCGAAGCACACGACAATATTTATCAGCAATTACTAGCAACCAAGAAATAAAATTCAAAGTAACCACAAGCTAACCCTTTTGCGACTTAGCGCCTTTGCGCGATCGCTTTTAACAACCTTTAACTGACAACTAATTACAACCAGGACTATTCGTTAACAAAATGGTTCCCCATTGAGTTTTCTGAAAAGTCTGAAATTCTACTCGCCATCGTTTTTGTAACTCAATCGGAAAAACTTGTTCGCCCTTGCCTTCTAAAAAGATCGTGCAGGCTTCAGTTGCCATAGCTTGAAAATCTTGTTGACTAAACTTATTTGCAACATCTGGATTAGAAAAATCAATTTTTGGGGCGCGAAAATAGATTTCAATTGGCGTTCTGACCAGCTTTTTTCCTGCTTCAACAGCAAAGATAGGTTCCATAGTTAGGAGTGGTTCGGGCGTTTTGGTAAGTGCTGCAACTGTCTGAGAATAACTAGGATTACGATTATTTGTCCATTGCTCGTACAAGGAGGGAAATGTATTTGAAAATTGATATAAAAAAAGCAGGATATAAATAATTAACGAGATAAAATTTGCAGCGATCGCACTTAGAGGAAGACGCTGGCAAAATTGGTAAATTCCTATTTCTAACCCAAATATACCAAAAGCAAATGCTGGTGCAGCACCTGACATATAGTGAGGAAAGAAGTTTGAAGAAAGAAAGGTGCTAGTTACAACTAAGCCAAGGAATGCTAAAGCGTAAAATCTTAATTTTCTTTGCCGGATAGATGTATAAATAAGTCCGCTGCAACCAAGTAGATATAAATATATATCTTTTTTAGCTTGTAAAAGAACAAATAACCGCTCGAATCTCCCAGTTGCTTCGCGGTTTATTTGTCCGAATACAATTTGATCGAGACTGCGAGGAACAAACACAAAATAGATAAATAAGATAAATATTGCTAGAACACCGAGTAAAAAATATTTTTTTAATTCTTGCGATCGCTGTACTCTTGACTCTTCAGAGTAACTCATTGCCAAAGCTAGAAAAGAAAAATTTAATAAGTTAGGTAAAAATAGTAATACTGATGTTCCAAATAAGAGAGCTTGCGCGATTGGTGTCCATTTCCACTGCTTTTGACAAACCCCTAAATAGAAGAATACAATTAGAAAATTGTTTGCCATTTGCCTAATTGCCAGAAATCGAAAATCCTGAAACATCAGTTCGTGAAATGTCAGGTAAAATAAAATGGCAAGAATGGCGGCTGAAGAATTATCTCGTAACTTTTTACAAGTTAAATAAAAGGGAACGACGGCAAAGCAATTCAAAGCAAGAAATAATAACCGTACCCAGTACATATTTCCGCTTAATTTCATGACGATGCCACTATATAGTGGTAACAACGGTAAATGCCAAAGCGGAAAATCTTTGTGGGGGACGAGTCCTTCCAACATCAATCGTCCCGCTTCTGCATAAACTCCTTCATCAGTAAATGGAAACGCTGCTAAATGTAAGTAACGGGCTTGCAGGTAGAAGAAAAAGCTGGCAATGCAAATTACTGGCAGAATGTGATACCAGCCACGATCGCATCTCCGGTCGCGTACATCTTCCTTATTTCTTCTAAACCTGAGATTTTGTGGCAAGCGTAGACAGAAATTTAAGTTAGTAGTTTCGGCATACAGTAGATTCTACTGCTAGGAGCGAGAATTTGCGATCGCATCTATATTTCGTGCCTTTTGAATTTTCGACTACGGCAAAAGAGATCCCCCCAACCCCCCTTAAAAAGGGGGGCTTTTGTTTGTGGCGTTGGCAGGGGGGCGATTTGTTCACACCGTCGGAAGGGGGCTTTTGTTCATACTGTCGAAAGGGGGGGCTTTTGTTCCTCCCTTTCCAAGGGGGGCTAGGGGGGATCTGAGTCTGTGGCTTGAAAAAATTAATGATTCTTTGTATAAACTGAGCGATCGCTTATTACCAACTGCTTTACTTACCTGCTAACTCCATTTTCACAGTGCGATCGCCATAGTTTTGCTATTTGTCTCGTAACGTAGCTCAATTTCAGCAAAATTTAACTCTTAATCAGAGGACACCTCGATCGCCCCGAGTAAGAGGGATTAGGGCGATATTTGCGATCGCTATTACAAGTTTAATAAGTATAAATACTCTAGCTTTGGAACTCAGCGATCGCGATCGTTTCCACAAACACGTTTATTTGTATTTTGTAACTATTTACATAAAACAAAAACACAAAATTGATTTAAAACAATAATTTAAACTTGAATAGAGTTTTCAGACGATATTATAGAGAATATTACTTTCATTAATTCAAAGATACTGATTTACTCTCTTTCTTATCTTAAGATGCCCTTTCATTTCCCTTGCCCTTGCCAGATAATGACAAGTAATCGAACCAAAAACGGCAATCAGCAAGCTAGTACAGCACGACAAAAATAAATTATCAATAAGGAAAAGTACCAAATGCCCACAACATAGGGCTTTTGATTTTTAACTTTTGACTTTTGACTTCGTGTACTTCTTGAGCCAGAGCCATAACAAAACAACGATAGGAGCCAACCCAACGTGAAACTTGCAGTCTACGGAAAAGGTGGCATCGGTAAATCTACAACGAGCTGTAACATTTCTGTCGCCCTTGCCAAGCGCGGTAAAAAGGTTTTACAAATCGGGTGCGATCCCAAGCACGATAGTACCTTTACCCTGACAGGATTTTTAATTCCCACCATTATCGACACGCTTCAGTCAAAAGACTATCACTACGAAGATGTCTGGGCTGAGGACGTGATTTACAAAGGATATGGCGGTGTAGATTGCGTTGAAGCAGGGGGACCACCAGCGGGTGCAGGTTGCGGTGGTTACGTCGTTGGCGAGACAGTCAAGCTGTTGAAAGAACTCAACGCCTTTGACGAATACGACGTAATTCTATTTGACGTATTGGGTGACGTGGTATGTGGTGGCTTTGCTGCCCCATTAAACTACGCTGACTACTGCATGATTGTCACCGATAACGGCTTTGATGCTTTATTTGCTGCCAATCGTATTGCTGCTTCCGTCAGGGAAAAAGCACGTACTCACCCCCTACGACTAGCAGGATTGATTGGCAATCGCACCGCTAAACGCGACCTGATCGATAAATATATCGAATCCGTACCCATGCCCGTATTAGAAGTATTGCCGCTCATCGAAGATATTCGCGTCTCTCGCGTCAAAGGCAAAACTTTGTTTGAAATGGCTGAGTCCGATCCTTCCCTAAATTACGTCTGCGATTACTATCTCAACGTCGCCGACCAAATTTTGGCGCGTCCAGAAGGAGTTGTGCCAAATGACTCGCCAGATCGCGAATTATTTGCCCTGTTGTCTGATTTTTACCTCAATCCCACCAAACCACCTGTTCCAGCTCCAGAAGAAGAACTAGACTTGATGATGGTTTGATCGGTCTAGTATTTTTGGATGAGGTGTAAAGTAGATGGCATTTTTCACAGACTTAACGGCATCTTTAAAACAAAAGTGGGTGCAATTCTTTCATGCCAATCATGCTTGGATTGCTAAGCAAATGGAAGTAGAATACGTCACCACGCCCGATGGTGGAAGGCGACCATCTTCTAACCTCATCCTGGGAGTTGTGAGCGCGCTGGAACCGCAATTAGCCGAATTGATGATTCCTTTTACTAAACTCAATCCCGATCTCAATGCTTTAATTGACGTTCTGGAGTTAAATTTTGACCCAGAAAAGATGCAAAGCGATCGCCCGCACAATCCGATGGGAAACCCCCATCCCTCTAATCCTGACACGCAAATGGATGCGCTCATGGGTATGATGGACGATCGCGCCGAAAGCGAGTTGGATGCATTATCTACGGGTGATGTCTCTTCTACAACAATGCAGGCAACCGGACAAACACCTGACGTAAAAAAAAATTTTAGTCAGTCTGACTTCGGCGATATCTGGGCGGACGAACAGTCTGCGAGTTCTAACCGTCCTAAAGAAGGTAAAACTAGCGACGACGAAATTTCACGTTTATTTCCTGAATTTTAATTGGGGAGTCGGGAGTCGGGAGTCGGGAGTCGGGGAATTTTAGATATTGAATGAATCTTTCCTCCTTGTCTCCCTTGTCCTCCTTGTCTCCCGTGTCTCTCGGTTCCCCATTCATCCTTTAAATCAGAAGGGGAGAACACTGATTTATGACTTTGGCACAACCGGAAGCACTAAACTTTGAATGCGAGACTGGCAATTATCATACGTTTTGTCCAATTAGTTGCGTCGCATGGCTTTACCAAAAAATTGAAGATAGTTTCTTTTTGGTAATTGGGACGAAGACCTGCGGCTATTTCTTGCAAAATGCTATGGGGGTGATGATTTTTGCCGAACCCCGCTATGCGATGGCAGAACTAGAAGAAGGGGATATTTCTGCCCAGTTGAACGATTATGAGGAGTTAAAGCGATTGTGCGAGCAGATTAAGCGCGATCGCAACCCCAGCGTAATTGTTTGGATCGGTACTTGTACCACCGAAATCATCAAAATGGACTTGGAAGGCTTAGCACCCAAGTTAGAATCCGAGATCGGTATCCCCATCGTGGTAGCGCGGGCAAATGGCTTAGACTACGCTTTTACCCAAGGGGAAGATACAGTCCTAGCAGCAATGGCAGCCCGTTGTCCGAATGAAGCACCTGTAGCCGAGACTGAGAAAAACGAACGCAACGCGATTCAAAAACTGCTCCACTTTGGTAAGAAAAAAGAAGAACTTGCCCAAGAAGAATCTGAGTATGTCGATCATCCGCCATTGGTATTATTCGGTTCTCTCCCCGATCCGGTTGTTACCCAACTTACCTTGGAATTAAAAAAACAGGGGATCAAAGTTTCTGGCTGGCTACCTGCCAAGCGCTACACAGAACTACCAGTTCTAGAAGAAGGGTATTATGTCGTTGGTGTCAACCCCTTCTTATCGCGGACGGCAACAACTTTAATGCGTCGTCGCAAGTGCAAACTCATCGGCGCACCCTTTCCAATTGGTCCCGATGGCACTCGCGCTTGGGTTGAAAAAATTTGCTCTGTATTTGGCATCACTCCCAAGGGGTTAGACGAACGAGAAGCTCAAATTTGGGCAAATTTAGAAGATTACGTGCAATTGATTCGCGGTAAATCTGCCTTCTTCATGGGAGATAACTTACTCGAAATCTCTTTGGCAAGATTCCTAATTCGCTGTGGCATGACCGTACCCGAAATTGGCATTCCATATATGGATAAACGCTACCAAGCGGCTGAATTGGTAATGCTAGAAAAAACTTGTCAAGAAATGGGCGTACCACTACCTAGAATTGTTGAGAAGCCAGATAACTACAACCAAGTCCAGCGGATTTATGAGTTGAAGCCAGACTTAGTAATTACTGGAATGGCTCATGCTAACCCCCTAGAAGCACGGGGAATCAATACCAAGTGGTCTGTAGAGTTCACATTTGCGCAAATTCACGGCTTTACCAACGCCCGCGATATTCTCGAATTGGTGACTCGACCCCTACGCCGTAACAATAACCTCAAAGACTTGGGTTGGGACAAGTTAGTCAAAGAAGAAGCCAAAATTTAGCAAAAGTAACGCATTCAAGAATTGTAGGGGCGGGTTTTGACCAAAAATTTACGGTTAACATTGTCAATCTCTTTGCTAAACCCGCCCGTACAAAAGTTAAAAGTCAAAATGCCTAAATAAAAAATCGAGTGTCAAAACTGGTAGGTTTTGACACTCGATTTTTTGATAACTTATGGGCGATACAAGATTCGAACTTGTAACATCCTGCTTGTAAGGCAGGCGCTCTACCGTTGAGCTAATCGCCCGTGTAGCCGTTTTTCTCACGGATGTTTATCATAGCAAACATCTACGATTTAGATCCAGCTTTTCCAAAAATTTTTTGTTTGCCACAAACCATTCTCCCTTGTCCCCCTTGTCCCCCTTGTCCCAATTACGAATAATTAACCCAAAACAAGCCCATGCCCTCTGGTCAAACGCACGATCGCATCACTCTCTGGAGTTTACCTGTAGTTGCCGGGATCGCCTTCGGACAAACTCAGAGCGGCAATATTACATTAATCCTATCAGGGGCATATTTATTTAGCGGGCTGATGTTTGGTCCCGACTTGGATCTCTACTCTCGACAGTACCAGCGTTGGGGTTACGCGCGCTGGATTTGGATACCTTATCAAAAAACCGTCAAGCACCGTTCCATACTGTCTCACGGATTTGCGATCGGCACGATCCTGCGCCTCATCTACCTTGCTATCTGGTTAAGTATTTTAGGACTTTTCTTTTTGGGAATTGCTCAATTTGTGTGGAATGTGGGATGGCACTGGCAGACCTGGTGGGAAACGGTCAAGCGATCGCTAACTCACCATGCCACCGAATGGATCGCGCTCTGTCTCGGACTAGAATTGGGAGCGATGAGCCACGTTATCAGCGATTGGAGCCATTCTACCTATAAACGCCAGCAGAAACAAAAAAACCGCAATCTCCCACCGCAACGTGGCAAAATAGTCAGAAAAAAGGAGACAGGAGACAGGAGACAGAAGACAGGAGGAAAGCATTCTAATCCAAAATCTAGAACTTAAGATTGCGATCGCCAATTACCAATTACCAATTACCAATGACCGATAATAAAACTCTCGCCGCCTTACAAGATCTAATTAATGTAGTAGCCAAATTACGATCGCCTGATGGTGGTTGTCCTTGGGATTTAGTCCAAACACCAGAAACATTAATTCCCTACGTGACGGAAGAAGCTTATGAGGTCGTTGACGCAATTCGCAGTGGAGATAAAAATGCGATCGCAGAAGAATTAGGCGATTTACTATTACAAGTCGTTCTGCAAGCACAAATTGCCTCAGAATCAGGTGATTTTAGTTTGGCAGACGTTGCCCAAGGCATTACCCAAAAACTAGTTCGCCGCCATCCTCATGTCTTCGGCAATGTCACTGTAGAAAACGTCGAACAAGTGCGGCAGAATTGGGAAGCAATCAAAGCTGCGGAAAAAGGTGAATCGCCAATTGCAGCAGAAAAACTGACCAATAAACTTTTACGATATGCTCGTACACTCCCACCCCTCACCGCCGGAATGAAAATTTCGCGCAAAGCTGCGGCAGTCGGCTTTGAATGGGACAATGTAGAAGGAGTCTGGGAAAAATTTAACGAAGAATTGGCAGAATTTCAACAGGCGATCGCCCATGAATCTTCTGCAAGGCAACAAGAAGAACTGGGAGATTTGCTATTTGTCATTATTAACCTAGCGCGGTGGTACGATCTCGATCCTGATGCTGCCTTACAGGGTACAAATCAGCGTTTCGTTCAACGCTTATCTCAAGTAGAAACATTGGCAGGTCGTCCCCTAACAGATTACTCTTTAGAAGAATTAGAAGCTCTCTGGCAGCGTGCCAAAGCCCAGTTAGATCGGTCAGACAATCTGCCGTAATGCTGCTATTTAAACGCTACAAACCCAAATCTACGGCAATTCTGTGGGCGCAAGCAAACCCCGAAAACGCGACTGCATTCAATCCTTGCCCTGGAAATGTACTATCACCAACGCAATACAACCCAGGTACGGCCGTGCGATTAAATGGCATTCCTAACAATCCCAATAACTTACGCTGAGGTATGGGTCCATAAGTCCCGTCATCTCGTCCTAAAAAGCGACGATGGGTGCGAGGCGTGCCTACCTCCATATAGTCTAAACCCGCATCTAAACCAGGAAAAATCTTTTCAAGGCGATCGATTACACGTCCGGCTGCATCTTCTTTCTTCTGTTCGTACTGAGTAGGCGATAATCCTTGCCAATCCTCTATCCAGCTAGGAGTAAAAGTGTGGACGATATGATATCCATCAGGTGCTAACTGGGGATCTAGTAAAGTTGGAATCGAAACAAAAATCGTTCCTTCTGCTGCCTCCATCTTGTCCCAATCTTCTAATAAAACGTGATGGCATTCGGTTCCTGGTGCTAACACATCTGCTTTAACTCCCAAGTGCAAATTGAGAAAACCAGGAGATTTTTGATATCTTTGCTGCCATTTCTGTTCCGAGGGAGGCATTTTCTCGGCTGGCAGTAATTTTTCAAATGTATCCCAACGAGTCGCATTAGAAACAACGCGCTTGGCACGATAGACTTCTCCTGATGTCAGTTGTACGCCTACAGCCCGTCCGTTTTCAGTCAGAATATTTGTCACTCTCGCTTCATACTGAATTTTCCCGCCAGCCTTTTCTAACCCCTCTACTAATTTCAGCGCAATTTGACCCACACCCCCTTTGGGGTAATTAATCCCGCCATAGTGTCTGTCTGAAAACACCATCCCTGCATTAATCATCGGTGTCATGTTGGCAGGAACGACCGACCAGATGTAACACTCCATGTCAATAAACTGCAACAGTTGCGGGTCTTTAATATAGCGTCGTGCCACATCGCCAACATTTTGAGGCAAATACTTGGCTAACCCCAGACAAGAAAAAGGATGCTGAAAGAAAACTCGCGTCAAATATCGAGGTTCTTCTAACGACAGCAAGTCCATACTGTTGAGACAGTTGAAAACTTTCCAGCATTCGTTGTAAAATTTGCGGATGCCTTGGCGTTCGTGGGGAAAATAGGCTGTCAGTTCTTGCAAAAACTTCTCATAATTGCGGTGAACTTTTAAGTCTAAACCTTTGGGTAAATGATATTGAACTTGCACGGGATCGGGAGTTGTCTCCAGGCTCACATCAACTGCGGCTAAGGCTTTAGTTAATAAGTTAGTCGTGCCTTGCGTGCCGAAGCCAAAAATCATTGATGCCCCAACATCAAAACGGTAGCCTTCTCGCTCGAAGTATCCTGCACTACCACCAGGAATCAAGTAGCGTTCTAATACTAAGACTTTAGCGCCTTTGGCTGCTAGTTGAGTTGCTGTCACCAATCCCCCAATGCCCGAGCCGATGATGATGGCATCAAATGAGGAGTGAGGAGTGAGGGGTGAGGAGTAAGGGTTAGAGGCAGGTAGAACAGCAGGCATGGGGTTAGCACTTTAAAAGTCTTTACTGAATTTATAGTGTACCTTTTCTTCCTCTCGCTCCTCGCTCCCCACCCCTAAAAAAATGGGGATTAGCCGCACTTGCTGACCAATCCCGTCTGCCGATCCTTAAAGAGAGGAGAACACTTGAGAAACAATATAAACTTGATTGAGAATAAATGTCAATACTAATGAAAAATATTCTCAACTATTGCCAAGATGACCTACCTGATGTAAGGGAGAGTAATTTTGCGTGTCTACCCGTTAGCAAAATTTTGTGTCTCTACAGAGTATGATGATTCAACAATTGCATCACCTTGCCTTCTAGAGATTCATGACATTGCAACTGCGCGTTTACGTTCCTCCCCACCCATTAATTCAGCATTGGTTGGGTGTTGCTCGCGATGCTGATACCCCTTCTGTGCTATTTAAAAGCGCAATGACAGAACTAGGACGATGGTTGACCTACGAAGCAGTACGCGAATGGTTGCCAACAGAGGAATTAACCGTGCAAACGCCTCTAGCTACTTGTCCGGCAACAATGATTAATCCTACAGTGCCGATCGCGATCGTCCCAATTTTACGAGCGGGCTTAGCATTGCTAGAGTCAGCGCAAACTGTACTACCTATAGCATCGATTTATCATCTCGGTTTGGTGCGTAATGAAGAAACGCTGGAAGCAAGTTGCTATCTGAATAAATTACCAGCTCAGTTTCCACCTGGGACGCGGGTGTTGATTACCGAACCGATGTTGGCAACGGGAGGTTCGATTATGATGACAATGAGCGAACTGACCAAACGGGGAGTCGATCCGGCGCTAACACGAATTATTTCCATTGTCGCCGCTCCCCCAGCTTTACAAAAATTAAGTGTGGCGTATCCCGGCTTAGTTGTATACACGGCAACCATTGACGAGGGAGTGAATAGCCAAGGATTTATCGTGCCAGGATTGGGAGACGCAGGCGATCGCACCTTCGGTACATAAGGTTCAGCACATAAGGTAAGATGCAGCTGGGATCGTATTCTTTGGGATGGTGAGATTGTGAGTCAGCGTGATGGATTTAGCACTGGATTTATCGCCGGGACGATTGTAGGAGGTGTGTTAGGAGGTGCGATCGGCGCACTGCTAGTTACCCAAAGATCGTCAGAACAATCAGCCGATCCAGATCGACGCAATGCCAATCTAGCCGGATCTAACAACAGGCGATCGCGGCGACAATTTAAAGCTGCTTCAGAACAAAGTATCGAAATTGCCCGCCGCAGCTTAGAAGATAAAATTGCCCAGTTGAATGAGACAATTGACGAAGTACGCTTGACGTTAGGACAAGTCAACGGGGAGCGGGTAGGGGATTCCGAGCGTGTCCCGCACCGAGAAGAAGACATCGCGCCCTAGAATAGTATTATTCTATTCAGGTTGCTGATACTAACGGATGATGTCACCCTCAACCAGTTCTCTCCTTTGCTAGTCGCAAAGATCGGTTAGATTGAAAAGAATTGTGACTATTGATATTTGACAGGAAAGTTACCCATCTATGAGTTCAACCCAGCTGCTTGTAAATACACTTGCAACATTCATCCAAATTTATTCTGTTCTCATTATTATTCGGATTTTGCTGACCTGGTTTCCCAGTATTGACTGGTACAATCAGCCTTTCGCAGCGTTGAGCCAAATCACAGACCCCTACTTAAACTTGTTTCGCTCAATTATCCCGCCTCTAGGTGGGATTGATATTTCTCCCATCTTGGCAATTCTTTTACTCAATTTGGCGGGTAGTTTGGTCGGTGGATTGAGTGGATCTCCGACAATGGGTTTTTAAGATATAACGATTCTCGTTATGATGCGATACATTCGTAGGGGCGCACAGCTGTGCGCCCCTACATATCTTGTATTTCATCCAATTGAAAAAGGCTATAGAAGGAAATAAGCGAAGGGAACAGTTTTGCCCATTTCCTGTTCCCCGTTCCTTGTTCCCTCTTTATTTACGAATTTGGGCAGCAAAACCTGCTGCTTTAAATTGTTTCAACTGTAAAGGTAAAGGCTGATTTGCCGGAACGGAGAGTCGCATTTCAAAATCGCTAACTCCTGGTGGGATTTCGGGAATTGACCCCAGACGAGTGCGGTTTTGAATCATCGGCTCGTTGTTAGCGTCGTAAACTCGCCCGAAAATATCAGCATCATAAACAGTTTTATTCGTGGAATTTTCAGCTTTACCAGTGACGATAAAGCACTTTGCTGCCCTGGTGTTACCACCACTTGTCACTGCTCCTGCTGCTAGCTCGGCGGGACACTCATGATAATCAAGATTAGTTAATTTAATTTGAGTCAACGCATGAGCAGGGGGTATATATAACCAGGCGCTAAACCAGGCGATCGCTCCCACAAAGCAAGAGAAAACTAAAGCCAGAATCCGCCGCATATTTTTAACTGTAATCTTCTTAATCGGGACTAGAACCTCAGCTTACCCTAATCAGTGACCAGTGACCAGTTATCAGTGACCAGTGGTAATTGGTAGTTGGTAATGGGTAATTGGTTGACAGTTGACAGTTGACGGTAATCATTCTTCCTTGTCTGCCTTGTCTCCCTTGTCTCCCCCCTCTGCCTTATCTCCTCACTCCTCACTCCTCGCCCCTCTGTAATAATTAAGAAAATAGAAATTAGCAGTAACGTGCTATTGGCTATGACTCCAGGTGAGATAGAAGCAGCCTTGCAAGCAGCGATCGCCCGCTGCGATGCTATAAATTGCCCTTTGAATCCACAGCAGCAACAAATTTTGCGGCAAGTGGTGTTGGAATCACTCTATAAAGAAGGGTTGGTAAATAGCAATCGTCAGGAGTGGCAGGAAATCAATCCTCTAGACGAATTGACTCTCGAACAACGACAAAGTTTTTTACAGTTTGTGAGGGAAAAGGAGCGACAGGAACGACCTTGGAAAGTTCAACTAATGAACGATTGGCTGCAAGAGCGAGATTCGGGCAGCGTCCAATTTATTCGCGATCGCTTTGGCTTATCTTGGCTCAATCGGATCGAACCATCTCATTTTGAAAAATATGTAGAAATTGATGACGAACCGCCAATGAAATTGAAAGTAGGCGATCGCATTGAGGTCTCTAATGCTTTGTGGGAGTGGGTTCAAGATGAAGGACCTTGCAGCCGTCAATGGTTTGTCTGTACCGTGCTTCAAGTTAACGAGGTTCGGAATGGTGAAAATATTATTACTAGTTGCATCATTCGTTTAATAAATACGGGTATGGAGTATGAAATTCAGGGAATTTATCAGTGGAATCGCTATTATTGGCGTTGGCTTCAGAGGTAATATTTTATTTCTCTTCTGAGCTTAAACCAATCGCCATTCTAAAAATCGCTAAGATAGGATTTGTGAATTTGGGAAAAAGCGGTTGGCTGACGTTGTTATTGGTTTAGATTTGGGTACGGGAGGGGTGCGAGCGATCGCCGTCGATCTCCAAGGGCAACCGATCGCGCAGACGACGAGAAGCTATCCCCTGTTAACACCACAACCTGGTTGGACTGAGCAAAACCCTGCTGATTGGGTTGCAGCTAGTCTAGAAGCCCTATCAGATCTGACGCAAAGGCTAAACGGACACTCAGCGATCGCCCTGGGTTTGTCTGGACAAATGCATGGTATGGTTCCGCTCGATGCAGATGGTAAAGTCATTAGAGCAGCAATTTTATGGAACGACCAGCGCACGGGTAAAGCGGTTGACACAATTGAAACTGCAATTGGGCGACAAGAGTTAATTCAACGCACGGGAAATCCAGCAATTACAGGTTTTCAACTACCGAAAGTGGTGTGGTTGCAGACAGCAGAACCGCAGGCATACGATCGCCTACAGCAGATTCTTTTGCCAAAAGACTATCTGGGATACGTGCTGACAGGGGAAGCAGTGACAGAGCCTTCTGACGCATCCGGTACGGGATGTTTGAATCTAGCGCAGCGGCAATGGGATGCAGACATATTGAATGCCTTGAAGATCGATCCAGGGCTATTTCCTACCGTAGTTGAGTCTACCGCGATCGTCGGACGGTTGAAATCGGAAATAGCTAGTCGTACGGGATTACCTGCTGGATTACCTGTGGTTGCAGGTGGTGGTGACAATGCAGCGGCGGCGATTGGCTTGGGTATTTCGTCTAGTCATTTAAACCGAGGCAGTCTCAGTATCGGTACATCGGGCGTTATTTTTGTCCCGTGCGATCGCCCGATTCCCGATCCTGAAGGGCGAGTGCATTTGTTTTGCCATGCTGACGGTGGCTATCACTTACTGGGAGTGACGCTAGCGGCTGGTGGGGCGCTGCGATGGTACAAAGATACATTTGCCTCAAAGCTTGCCTTTACCGATTTGATGGAGATGGCAGAGCGATCGCTACCTGGTGCGCGTGGGGTGCTATTTCTACCCCATTTAGCAGGAGAACGTAGCCCCCACCTCGATCCTGATACTCGCGGGGCTTGGGTTAACCTGTCGTTGGCTCATACACAGGCAGATTTGGTTCGTGCCGTCTTAGAGGGGGTTGCATTTAGCTTGCGAACGGCAATGGAGATCGTCAGTGAGATTATGCCCGTTCATCAACTCTTAGCAACGGGTGGAGGCGCGAGATCTAACACTTGGTTGCGGATTTTGGCAGACATTTTACAAGCAGAACTGATGGCTCCTTCTTCTGAAGAAGGAGCCGCTTATGGAGCTGCTATTCTAGCAATGGTAGGAGTTGGCGCGCGTCCAGATTTAGAGGCGGCGTTTGAGATCCTACCCCAAGATAATAAAGTCGTACTGCCAGAAGCAAACCCTGCATACGAAGCAGCATTCGAGCGATACAGCTTACTATACGAAGCCCTCAAAGCCGTTCGTTAACAGAAAATTATTGTAGGGGCGCATAGCTATGCGCCCCTACGGTATATATTTGCGATTCATATCTATGGTTCAATCTGGAAAAGCCAAACCAGTCAATGGGTCGCGGATATACAGCCCTAGTGTGAGCGATCGCATCACTTCATCCCAAACGGGTGTTAGCTGTTCTACTTGGTCTGACCAATAATCGAATGTAATCAAGCATTGAACGTTTGAACCCAGACCGATGCAAGTCCGCGAAAAAGCTTCGCGTGGTTCTTCCTGGGTGTCGATAAACTTAATCTCCGTCCACACAATTCTGGCAGTTTGGCGCTTGAGGGTAACAATTTCTCCCTTAGCAATAACGTCACGGCTATCGTCTTCTACGATCTTCTTCAAGGTAGATTTTAGTGGAAACAGGCTCCAATCACGCTGTGGCAGGCGATTGAATGACATTTCCAGACAGCAATCATCGTTGGGCGGTTTGCGATCGCGGAACTTGAACGAACTTTCTTGTGGCTCAAAAATCCAATTCTGGGGAACGTTAAAGCGAACAGCCCCCCGATCTGCGACAAAAATTTTGTAACTCGATGGTGCTTCCCAACGATGGTCGGGCTTTAGTTCAAGCGTTTCTTTGATCCACTGGAGATTGGTTTTCTTACGCTTTGCCATAGTGTTTCTGCAAATCTGCTGAAGGGATGCGATCGCTCTTTTTGCTAATGGTATCAACTAGTAAGGTGCGTTGTCGCGCCACGTATCACAAGTAGTAGGGTGCGTTAATTAACGCACCCTACTATCCAATTACCTGCGTGAAGGTTGTTGGTTGGGCGATCGCGTTCTTTTCAATTTATGAAGTCGATTGCTTTTTTATTTACCTCTAACAGTCGCGTGAGTTGTGTTGGCGAGTGCTACCTGGTTATTAGTATTTTGTTTTTCGCCCGATTTTTTTACCTAATAAAATTAGTATTTCCTGTTCTACTAGAATTTAACTGACTAATATATGTATTTAGAACCCAAGTTGTGACGATTAGAGCAGAGGTTAACGTCAAGCATATATGTACTATTAAATAAAATAATTTTTCATTTAAATCTTTACCGCAATGAGGACAGATATGATTAGAGATATGATTTGATTGTCCTATTTGTATTGATTGTGATACTAAACTGCTATCCCAGCCACAATGATTACAAAGAGAACGTCCAGTTGACAAATTAACTACTGGCAATCCACATTGAGGGCAGTGTGTAGTGAATTGATGTTGAAACATAAACAAATTTTCCTATTGAATATGCTACAAAGTGAGGTGATCGATGCCCATTACTAGCTTGATTTTTACTTTCCAATTAACCATTGCCAATTACCAAATTCAAATTTTTCAAAACTCGATTCATTAATCGCAACTGATGCTGTTGAGATAAATTTGTTTGTGCTGTATCGGTAGAAAAACTCATCACCTGTGCGGCTTTTTTTTCATATTGGTTGAGATTTGCATTAGCCTGATTACTAAATTGAAGGAGATAGTCTGCGGCTGCATTAGCATAGGCGCGTGTTACTTGTTCTTGATAAGTAGCATCTGTTTGTTCTGGCTTTTTCTCATTATTCCCATTACCAAAGAGCAAATTACTACCTTCAACCACAACTGAACTAATTGTTTCTAAAACAAACTGGCTTAACTCGTCTATAATTCCACTTAAACTAGAACTAGTTGATGGGTTAGTAGCAGATAGTGGTAGCAGACAATTGATGAGTTGGCGATAATTGTCCTGCTATGGTATGAATATTGACAGATAAATGTTTTGTAGGAGTGGGTTTATTAACCATATATGTTTTGCATGAATAGTTAGATAAACCTACCTGCACACAATCTATATATAAAGAAACAATATTCATACTGAAGCGATCGACAAATTTTGAAATATATTTTCAATCTGTTGTGTTTTTACTACAACTTCCCCATCTAGCTTTTGCAAACGCTGCACTTCTGCATCCCGATCTACTTCAAATGTTTCTTTTTGCGTGACTAAATTATCTAGTTCAGATTTTCGAGATGTAATATCATCGTCGATCCGTTTAGTTACTTCTCGTTCGTAAGCATCAAAATATTCTTTCACGCCGTTATATACAGGAAGCCATTGTTCGCTAGCTACCTGTGGCAAATATTTGATTAATTCTTTTTCAGTCATTTTGACTAATTCTTGACGCGCCCGATCTGCTTGCAAAAAACTCGCGTCTAAACCAATTAATGCTAATTCCAACGGTTTCAAAAATATTCTTTTTGCCGCAAGAATAATATTATCAATACCAATCACAGCAACATAGTTAAATAAAATATTTTTCCAGTCAAACCCTGCACCCGCCATCGCTACCCCAGCTAAGTTATCCCTAGTAAGCGAAAACAATCCCATTGCCCATTTTGTCCAAGTAGGTGTCTTATCGTCTTCAGCCGTACCATTAGGATTAGCTATAACCTTTTGTTCGGTAATTTTTTCGATTATTTCATCAGTAATTTGAGAATAAGATTCGCCATATTGAGCCGCGCTAACTGTAAGTTGAGCAAAGGCTATATTTAAGTTTTTTTCAGCACCCAACGTCCAATTAGATAATTTATCGTTAATATACTGCTCAAATGTTTTTTTTAGTGCTGCATTGAAAGCAAAACGCTTGTTTTCGCTCAAAGAATCAAATAGTTTTAAATCTAGTTGATAGCGTGAAAAATCAGTTTCAGAAGTATTGTCTAGATTTAAAATATAGTTACGAAATGAATCGGCAATTCCTTTCGCTTGGATATCTTTCATACTGCGAATTTCTTGTTGAAAGCGATCGCGAATGCCAGTTAACTTTTTAAATTCCGGTTCTACCGAATTAATTTTGCGCTTTAATTGATCGACATCTTGCGCTAATAAAGGAATACGACGCTCGATCGCTTCGTGAGTGCGAGTATAAGCTTGACGCGCTATAGTTCTTGCTTGTCGCAGTTGCGCGATCGCTCTTTCTTTAGTAAGAAATGTATTTAACGAACCTAGAAACTCGGGAACCCCAGTTCCTTCTAACCGAGCTTCCGTATCATTTAAACCAGGGCTATCAATAATTTCTATACCTTTTTCTAATAAAGGTAAAGGATATTCGACTAAGGCATAGCTAACATTAGGAAATATCTGTTGCTCATCTTGTTCTAACTGCTTTGCTTCTGAAGGTTCGATTGTATAAGCTTGTTTGAATTGCTGAAAATCTAATTGTTCGGGTTTTGTGTCATCGTTAAAATAAACTGTAACCTTCTTCTCCTTGCCATAACGTAAAATAGTTAAGATAGCCGTACATGAATTAACATCACCAGGCAATAAACTTTCGCCAATTAAAGCATTCAAAAAAGCACTTTTGTCTCGTTTAATGTCTCCTGAAATCAAGAATCTAAATACTCCTTGACGTAAATTATTTTCTACTGCTTTCATGTCTTCTAAATAACTATTTAAACCAAGTCCACCAGAAGAGATTTTTCCTTCTAATTCTGCTAGTTCGATCGTTTCTGCCATCTGTTCCAGATAGTTAGCAACTTCTACCCTCACTTGAGCAACTCGTTCTAAATCTTTAAGAAAATCTTCGGTTTCTACTTTGTAATTCATGCTATTTCGCCTATGTAAAGGAACGATCTTGTCCGTAAGAGTAAATTCTGTACAACCGTAACCTTGAGATTCCTACAATGCCCATAGCGAAACTAGGGAAATTTAGCTAGTTTTCCTGTGGTTAGTGACGATCGCGAAGATGATGAGATAGTAAAAATACTGGTGTAGAGTTACGCACTTGAAGTGTTAGATCTCGATCCCCCCCTAACCCCCCTTAAAAAGGGGGAATCAGAAGCCTCTTTTTCAGTTTTGGCGAGTTCGATCAAAAGCTGCCTGACTGTTCCCTGAAGAAGGGGAGAAATAAAGCCCTCTTAAAAAGGGGATTGGGGGATCGGCGACATAAACCTTAGCGAGTTTATTATGACGAGTCAGCGTTTGTATCACTTGGGTTTTGGGCGAGACGACTTGGGTGCTGTACCCCCCACAGTAGCCCTGTTGTCAGGAGATCCCGAACGATCGCACTTCATCGCCAAAACCTATTTACAGGGCGATCGCTTGTTGTCGGCAAATCGCGGTTTAAATAGTTATATCGGCAATTTAGCGAATGGGCGATCGCTTTTAGCGGCGACAAGTGGCATGGGTGCGCCTTCCCTAAGTATTGTGGTGAATGAGTTAGTGCAGTTGGGAATTCGGCAAATTATTCGCGTCGGAACTTGCGGTTCGATCCAAGACTACGTACCAGCAGGAAGTATTGTCATCAGTCAGGCGGCTTTGTGTCGTCAGGGTGCAGCCAACGATATTGCACCTATAGAATATCCCGCCGCCGCCGATCCTTTCCTCACGGTGGCTTTAGTCCAGGTAGCACGGGAGTTAGGAGTAGAGTATCATTTAGGAATTACAGCTTCGGTGGATACGTTCTATGAAGGACAGGAACGAGTCAATTCTGCCAATCCGCATTTAATGCGATCGCTACAAGGAATTACAGCAGAATATAGACGGTTGAATATACTTAACTATGAAATGGAATCCGGTACGCTGTTTAAAATGGCGGGAGTTTATAACTTTGCCGCGGCTTGCATTTGTACTGTTGTTGCCCAGCGAACGAGTAGCGAGGAGATATTATTAAAACAGCAAGAAGATTCAGGTGGTAATGCGATCGCCGTGGCGATGCGAACTATAGAAAATTTAGCATAATACTCTGAATTAATCGGAATAGAGATGGATGTATTTTGAGGTGCTAGCCATGGAAGAATTACTAGAGTTGAAAGATTTACTGCTCAAAGGTGATGTCCCAGCAGCATTGGAGATTGTTGAAGAATTAGAAGAAATGAGCCGCAAAGATATAATTAAGACTATTCGCAGCTACGCTGTAGTTCTGCTGTTGCATTTAATTAAACAGCAAGCGGAAAACCGTACAACTCGTTCCTGGGAAGTTTCTATTCGCAATTCAGTGCGGGAAATTCAAAGAGAAAATAAGAGGCGGAAAGCAGGAGGTTATTATTTAACTCCAGAAGAACTATTAGAAACTTTAGCTGAAGCATATGTTAATGCTATTGATGAAGCTTCTTTAGAAGTAGCAGAAGGACTTTACGAAACAGAAGCATTAGCAGAAATTGTCGATCGCGAAGTCATTCTCGATCGCGCTATGAGTTTGATATTACCGCAAGAGTGAATTGCCTTGACTAAACAACGACTCGATACTTTATTAGTAGAATTAAATTTATGCACCTCGCGCCAGCAAGCACAAAGGCTGATTCAGGCGGGGGAAGTCATGGTCAATCGGCAAGTTATTGATAAAGCTGGTACGGAAATTGAAACCACCGCAAAAATTGAAATTAAAGCGCGATCGCCATATGTTTCTAGAGGTGGAGAAAAACTCGCCAAAGCTTTAGCTGAATTTACTATTTCTGTAACAGACAGGATTTGTTTAGATGGGGGAATATCGACGGGAGGCTTTACCGATTGCTTGTTGCAAGCGGGTGCAAAACAAGTTTACGGTGTGGATGTCGGTTACGGACAAGTCGAGTGGCGCTTGCGTAACGATCCGCGTGTCGTATTGCGGGAACGGACGAATTTACGTCATCTCACCCCAGAAGAATTATATGGCAATGCAGCACCAGCTGATTTAGCCGTCGTTGATGTATCATTTATTTCCTTAACTAAAGTTTTGCCTGCATTGTGGCAACTTTTAATCGAGCCTCGCGAGACGATATTATTAGTAAAACCTCAATTTGAAGTTGGGCGATCGCGGATTGGTAAAAAAGGAGTCGTGCGCGATCCTAACGACCAAGCAGAGGCAGTTTTTCAAGTTCTTCAAACATCACGAGAACTAGGCTGGCAATATCGCGGCTTAACCTGGTCGCCAATTCAGGGTCCAGCGGGAAACATTGAGTATTTATTGTGGCTGGGGATGGAAAGCCAGACACCAGAACCCGAACTTCAGGCAATTCAACAGCTGGCTGGTAAAGCACGGCAGCAATTTTCGAGTTAAAGATGCAAGACTTCCGTTTCTACAACTAGAATTAATGGGGGTAAAACGATTACAGTTAGAAATACATGCCAGCTTTAGAAGAAATTCTCGCGATCGCTCGTTCTGTTGGTTGGGGCGCATCCTATCTTCTCCGGTCTTACTATTGTGGTGAAAATAAAGACAACCTAGACATTAAAGATAAGCAAGGTAGTCCTGTCACCTCAGCAGATTTAGCCGTGAATCGTTATATCCTCGATCGCCTACAAACTAACTTGGGACAGGAAGAATTTGCCTACATTACCGAAGAAACCTATAAATCTTCTACGCCACAGCCAACCAAATCTTGGGTTTGGATAATCGACCCTTTAGATGGTACGCGAGATTTTATCGACAAAACAGGAGAATATACAATTCATATTGCTCTAGTTAAAGATGGTCGTCCAGTCCTTTCTATAGTAGCTGCGCCAGAGGCAGAAAAGCTTTATTTTGCCACATTAGGAAACGGGACATTTGTTGAAACTCGCGATGGCAATATTCAACAAGTAAAAGTTTCTCAACGGCAGAATGTTGAAGAATTTACAATAGTTGTGAGTCGTTCGCACAGAGGTAAGAAATTAGAGAAAATTTTATCTAAATTACTATGTAAAAAACAAAAGAGTGTGGGTAGTATTGGCGGAAAAATAGCTGCTATTGTCGAACAACAAGCAGATGTTTATATTTCTCTTTCTGGTAAATCTGCCCCTAAAGATTGGGACTTAGCCGCACCAGAGTTGATTCTTACAGAAGCTGGAGGAAAACTAACACACTTTGATGGAACTCCTTTAATTTATAACAAAGAAGATGTCAGTCAATGGGGCGGTTTAATTGCTAGTAATGGTGAGTGTCACGATCGATTGTGCGTTGAAGCTGAAAGAATATTAGTAGAAATAGAAAATGAGGCGATTTAAACGCTCTTGAGAACGGTTTTATAGCGATTACGGATCTGTAGGGGCGCACGGCTGTGCGCCCCTACGAATGTATTACACCCGCATGGGAAATACCATATAACCTCGCGATCGCCTGCCTTCTGCTTGCTGACACAAAAATCATCCTAGAGAAATTTTTTATCTCCTCCAATTCTCGTTACATTGAAGGAGAGGATGCACTTAAGCCGTGCTAGGAGAGAACCGTATGGATGCAGATATGAAGCAGGAACAAGCCCATTCAGCCTATAACGGCGAGAAGCACAACACCCCAGAGATGGGTGGTGGATTACCTGTAATTCAGTATTGGGCAGAACATACGTTGTCTCCAGAGGGACCGAAACTGTGGCAAACTCTATTACACAAAAGCGCTTGCCTATCTTGTGCTTGGGGAACGGGCGGACAAAAAGGCGGGTTTCACAACGAACTAGACGAACCGCTACAACGCTGCATGAAGAGTGTAGAGGCTATTTCTGCCGAACTCCAGCCTCCAGTAGAAAAGCATTTTTTCGATCGCCACACGATCGGCGAACTCCAGCAGTTATCGTCTTTAGAAGCAGATCGTCTTGGTCGTCTCAGCTTTCCTGTCATTTTACGTGAAGGTAAGTCTCATTACGAACGCATTTCTTGGGAAGAGATTTATCAAATTGCCGAAACAGCTTTTCGCCACCCTCCAGAACGAGTTGCATCCTATAGTTCGGGGCGATCGTCTAACGAAGCGGCATTTTTGTTACAATTAACGATCCGGGCTTTGGGATCGAACCATTTAGCTGATTGCTCCGATTTATGTCATGTCCCTTCTACCGTGGGTTTGAAGGAGATGTTTGGCTCCGGTACTTCGATGGTAAGTTTAGATAGTCTGAAAAAGGCAGACTGTGTAGTGTTAATCGGCTCGAATGCGCCTGCAAACCACCCGCGTTTGATGAACGAATTAATTCAATTGCGCGATCGCGGTGGTAAAGTTATTGTGGTCAATCCAGTTGTAGAAGTTGGGTTAGTTAAATTCGCCTCACCTGCATACCCCCTTAAATCTCTCTTCACCGGATCGGATATTTCTTCACTCTATCTTCAGTTGATTCCTGGTAGTGATGTTGCTTTATTTGTGGGGATTCAAAAAGCATTAATTGCACAAAATCTCATTCAAATTGATTATCTGCGCGATCGCACTGAAGATTGGGAAGCTGTCGTAGATTATGCTATTTCTACAGAATGGGAAACTATTGTAGCTACTTGTGGCATTTCCAAAGCAGAAATTGAAGCAGCAGCCCGCATTATCGGGACTTCAAAAGGTGTGGTCTTTGCTTGGGCAATGGGGGCGACACAACACGAAAATGGGGTAGATAACGTCTATGCGATCGCCAATACAGCCTTAATCACAGGAAATGCAGGTAAAGAGGGTGCTGGCACGATGCCGATTCGCGGACACTCCAACGTGCAAGGGTTTGGTTCGATGGGTGTCACGGCAAAATTGAAGCCAGAAATTCAACAAACTTTAGAAAAATTGTTAGGGCGATCGCTCAACCGCAATCCCGGCTATCGCGCCCGTAATTTAATTGACGCTGCGGATGCGGGTGAGGTAGATTCGTTAATTTGTGTTGGTGGTAATTTATATGCCGCTAACCCAGATTTAACCCAAGCTAAGCGGGCATTAGGCAATATTGAAACCATTATCTACCTCGCAACAAAACCAAATTTAGGACACTTTCACGGCTTAGCTAAGAAAAATACAATTATCGTTCCAGTATTTAACAGATTTGAAAATCCGCACAAAACAACAACTGAATCTGGTAATAATTTTGTCCGGCTTAACGATGAAGGCAAAACTCATATTCAGGACGGAGATTTAATTTCAGAAGTCGAATTTATCGCGGAATTAGCCCATCGACTTCATGGGGAAGAACCGATTCAATGGCGCAAACTACAAGATACAAAATACGTGCGTCAATTAATCGCCAAAACCATCCCTGGTTTCGAGCAAATGGCAACTATTGACGAAACTAAAGAAGAATTCACCATTGGCGGACGCATCTTTAAACAACCTAAATTTACCACCCCATCGGGTAAAGCCAAGATGTTTGTTACGCTTTTACCCCAACTGCACGCACCTCAGCCGCAAGATTTTGGCATCTGTGAATCTACTCGCAGTCTTAGCTTAATTTTGATGACCGGACGCAGTTATTCACAACATAATACCGTAGTGTACAAAGAAGGCGATCGCTATCGAGGAATGCCGCACCGGAATTGTATTTTAATGCATTCAGATGATGCTGAAACAGCAGGATTGCAAGAGCATCAGCGCGTCACGGTGCAGGGTGATGCAGGCAAGATGGAAAATGTAGAGATTATTTTTGGTTCCGTGCGTCAAGGAACGGCTTTCATGTTTTATCCCGAAGTTAACGCAATATTTAAGGCAAGGATCGATCCTAAATGTGGAATACCTGCCTTCAAGCGAGTACCGATTTTTGTGTATGCTTAGCGACTGCCAATTAAAACGGAATTCAATCCACAACGTTAATCCACTCCTCAGCCTCGCTGGTTTCATCTGCTTGAGTAAAATAGACTCCCCCAACACTCTAGCAGTGTAGCCTCCATCGCGATCGTCTTCAACCAAAAAAAACGATCTCAGTCAATTTATATAATTAGTTATAAAGTTTGCCGAATTTAATTATGTGCGAGCGCATTTACTGCGGGTTATGTAGCAGGGTAGCAAACCTGTATATCATAGTACTGCGGTAACTATAATAATACAGTGAGGAGCGATCGCATATGCAAAATACATCTGAATATCTCTGTGCTTATTGTGGCGAACCTAATTCCACATTTGTCGATCTTAGTGGGGGAATGCAGCAATCTTATGTGGAAGACTGCCAAGTTTGCTGTCAGCCTAACGTACTTTATATTTATATTGACGAGGATAATTTAGACATAGAAATTAGTAGCGAACCTGAAAGTTAAACTGATTTATTCTTTAACTAATAAAACTGACTTAATGGGACGCTGTATTTGTTTCCCTTAGCATCTAATTTACCTGAAAAAGTGTTGCCCTGGTAGTAAAGAGCTGAGGAACTTCCACCATCTAAATTCCTTGCTAGCTTCTACACCTAAATTTACTTTTATCCGCCAATTTCTTGCTGAAAGCGCCGATCGTTAATTAACGCCTCAAAATCGGGATCGGCTTGTGCTTCTTCGCGGTG
The DNA here is from genome assembly GCF_014696895.1 of Chroococcidiopsis sp. [FACHB-1243]. Lineage (NCBI taxonomy): Bacteria > Bacillati > Cyanobacteriota > Cyanophyceae > Chroococcidiopsidales > Chroococcidiopsidaceae > Chroococcidiopsis > Chroococcidiopsis sp. [FACHB-1243]. The sequence continues at coordinate 27,910 of NZ_JACJQX010000010.1, forward strand.
GCTGGGATTGAGTTTAATTGCTTGCTGCAAGTTTTCTAAGGCAAATTCGGCTTGTCCTTGCAAAGCATAACAGGCAGCTTTATTGTAATAAGCATTGGAATAATCGGACTTAATTTGTAGAGCGCGATCGAAACTTGCTAATGCTTCCGCATCCCGTTCTAGTTGTACGAGGAGATATCCTCTAGAGTTCCAAGCTTTGAAGGAGTCGGGATTAAATTCGATCGCCTTATCGTAAGATGCGATCGCGTCTTCATATCTTTCCAATACCTCTAATGCCATTCCCCGATTCAACCACGCTACAGCACTATCGGGTTTAATTTGTACGGCTTTGTCAAATGATTGAAACGCTTCTTCATGGCGTTGTAGTTTTCCTAAAGCAACACCGCGATCGATCCAAGCTTGATAGTATTGTGGGTTAATTTCTACGGCTTTGTCATAAGCTGCGATCGCTTCTGCAAGTTTGTTCGCTCTTCCTAACACGATACCGCGTTGGAACCAAGCTTTCTCATCATTTGGTTCGACTTTGAGGACTTTATTAAACGCTGCGAATGCACCTTCATAGCGTTTTAATTCTTTCAATGCCAAACCCCGTTGATACCAAGTTTCGGGATTGTTAGGACGAACTTCCAATACTTTATCGTAAGCCGCGATCGCTTTTTCGTATTGTTGTAATTGCCAATGTGCTATTCCTAGTTGATACCATATATCGGGGTTATCGGGTTTCAATTCTAAAGCCCGATTGTAGGCGACAACAGCAGCTTCGTATCTACCTTCAGCAAATAAAGTATTACCCTGATTTACACAATCTTCTGGGTTGAGGAATAAGTGCGGTTGATTCGATTTCAGGCGTTCGATTTGCGCTGTCAATTCCTCTAATTTCTCAGTCATTTCGGCAAATGCCGCTTCTGCGATCGCTTTGGGGGCAACTTCTGCTAAATTATGCAAAATCAACTCTTTCTGGGTTGTTGCCTCCGATTGCAAATCTTTCAAGAAGCTAGATAGCGTGGTTTCTAATTTATCGATTGCTTGTAGTGTTCTGTCTTTACGAGTTTGAATTTCTGATTGAATTCCTGATAGTTTATTTCTCGCTTCGGCTTCTAATTCTGCTATGCTTTGAATCGTTCTATCTTGTTGAGATTTAATTCCAGCTTGAGTATTTTCCACCTCAGATTCATACTCAACTTCTCGCGTTTTGAGGTTTTGAATGGCTTGCTCGATTTCCGTTTGCAGTTTTGTCCCAGATGCAGAAATTTGAGCGGCGATCGCTTGGCGCAACTTGGCTATACTTTCTAGCGCCAAATCATTTTGTTCTTGAAACTTTCGTGCAGTTTCAGTTTTTATTTCAGCTAGTTGTGGCGCAAATTCAGATTGTAAGGATCTGAGATTTTGTAAAATTGTGTTTCTTTCTGCTTGCGCCTCTGTTTGAATCGTATTCAATTGTTGCTTGTAATCTGCTTCCGCTTGTTTCAAGCCTTGAATCACAACGTCTCGCTGCTTTTGAATATTTCCCCGCAGTGCTGATAGTTGTTTCACAACATCTGTTTCCGATCTGCTCAGATTTTGCAAAATTGTATCTTTCTGTTCCCGCACGTCTGCTTCCATTTCTGTTAGCTTGGGCGCAAACTCCAAACTCAATCTTTCTAAGTTGTCTACTAATAAATTTCTTTGAGTTTGCGATTGTTGCTGAAACTCATTGAGCCGCGCCACAAAAGCTGTTTCCGCCTGTTGTAATTTCCTCAAAATACCGTCTTTTTGTCCCTGCACCTCTGCTTGCAATACAGCTAATTGAGGCGCAAAATCCGCACTCAGTCTTTCTAAATTGCGGATGGTTAAATCTTTCTGATTTGCTGCCTGCTTTTCCAGTTCAAACAGTTGAGTAATAAATGTACCTTCTACTTGCCTGAAGTTTTGTAGAGAACTATCCTTTTGCTCGACAATATCGGCATTGAAGGCATTAACTTGAGTATCGAAATCTGTTTTTGCTTGCACGAACTGTCGTAAAACAGTATCCTTACGCTTTTCTATTTCTGCTTGTATTACCGACAACTCACTGTTAAACTCCGATTTCACTTGCTCGAATTCTTGTAACGTTAGAGATTTTTGTGCTTGTGCATCTGCTTGTAATGCTAAAACTTGAGTATCAAAATTTGTCTTTGTCTGTTCAAATTGCTGTAATGCAACATCTTTTTGTCCTTGCACGTCAATTTGAAATTCTGAGAGTTGGTGAGTAAAAGCAACTGCTAATTGTTCTAAGTTACCCAAAATAGCTTCTCGTTGCTTTTGAGTTGTCCCTTGGATATCATTTAATTGTTGGATGAAGTCTTGCTCCGACCGCTTCAAGTTCTGCACGATCGCATCTTTTTGTGCTTGTACGTCGGCTTGCAATTCCATCAGTTGAGGTGAAAAATCAGCCCCTAACTGTTCTAAATTACGTAAAATTAAATCTCTGTGCTTCTGCGCTCCTAAATGTAAATCTGTCAGTTGTGTAGAGAATTGATTTTCTAAATTTTCTAATGCTTGTTTAGAACTATTGACTTGAGTAGCTAGATCTGATAGGACTTGATTCTTAGTTTGGTAGACTTCAGAAATTAGCTGAGAGAGATTATTTCTTTTAGCATTAATTTCTTGGTGTAAAGTATCTGCCTCATTATCCATATCCTCAGCGATACCTTGAGCTGCACGCAACAGCTTTTTCACTTCTTGGTTAGCAGTATTCAGCTTATTTTCTAACTCTCCTACCTCTTTAATACGTGCTGCAACCAAATCGGCTACCTCGCGCACTACCGATCGCCGTAGCAAAAACAGAGTTGCGATCGCCAAAGCTAAAATGAGTACTAGGACAGCAAGCAGAATGTTAAATATCGTTAACGTCTGGCTAAATATGCGATTTGCTTCTGCTTGAACTTGCTGTTGGACTGGACTTTGTTGTTGGCTATTTGGCTGTAACTGCGCTACCTGTCTTTCTTGGCTAATGTTAGTTTGGGTAGCTGTTTGGGCAAGAATGGGCTTATTAGCGCTAGCAACTCCAGCACTTGCAATACCTACAGACAGCAGGAAAGTAGAGAGAACCTTTCCACTACGGGATACCAGTGTCAAGACTTCTGAATGCTTGCGTTCCATCGGTACTTCCTTTGTCTGTTTGATAGGGACAGCTATATCCAAATATATCGTTCCTAGTTAAGTATCTCTCGATTGGACAGTCGGGAGTCGGTAGGGGCGGGTTTTGACCCGAAATGTCTAGTTCTAGCAGTCAAAATGTTTGCTAAACCCGCCCGTACAGGAGTTGGGAGTCGGTAGGGGCGGGTTTTGACCCGAAATGTCTAGTTCTAGCAGTCAAAATGTTTGCTAAACCTGTCCGTACAGGAGTCGGGAGTCGGGAAAGAGTGTAGGATGTAGTGTGTGGTAACTGCTTACTAATAACCGACAACTGATAAAGTGGCAACATTAGCGATCGGTATGATTGAGACTGCGGGCGTTCCTGCTGCTGTGGAAGCTGGGGATGCGATGTGTAAAGCGGCGCTGGTGACTCTTGTTGCATACGAAAACACGGATCTCGGTCGCATTACAGTTATCATCAGAGGAGCTGTTTCTGAGGTGAATGTAGCTATTACGGCTGGCTTAGCGGCTGTATTGCGCGTTAATGGCGGCGAGATCCTTTCCCATCACATTATTGCTCGTCCTCACGAAAATTTAGAGTATATCTTACCAATTCACCGCACGGAAGAGGTAGCTCAATTTCAGCACGATATTTGCTTTCCCCCACCTTTGTCAGTGTAGAGAAAGACAAGGAAGACAAGGGAGACAAGGAAGACAAGGAAGAAGGAAGACAAGGAAGACAAGGAAGACAGGGAAGTAATTCTAGCCACTAGTCACTTATGGGTCAAAAAGTAGCATTTTGGTTAATTCCCGCCGCCGCAGATAGAATCTTCTTTCAGGAAGTTATCGATCGCCTTGCTGAAAACTACGCTGCTTTCTGCTTCACGCCTCACGTTACAATTTACTGGGGCGAATTTGCAGATGATGAATCTCTAACTGAAATCTTAGAGCAGGCAGTTCGAGGAATTAACGCTTTTAGTTTACAGTGCGATCGCGTCTTATATACAGACCAATTTACGAAAACTCTTTTCGTCCAATTTCATCCCAGTAAAATCTTAAGTCAAATTACAGAGTCAATTCGGAATCATTCCCAGCCCCCTGCCAATTTTACCCTCAATCCCCATCTCAGCTTGATGTACAAACATCTCGATGCAGATGTAAAACAATCAATAGCTGCAACCATTTCTCTACCAAGAACTGAAGTTTTTTTCGGTGAAATTCAAGTATTGCTGACTCCAGATACCGCTCAATCGCAAGCAGATATTGAAAATATTAGCTCGTTTACCAGCTATCAGTTGTTAGGGAGCAGGGAGCAGGGAGCAGAGAGCAGAGAGTAGAAAGGCAATTCTTCATCTGCGTTCGCTTACGTTTAAACGGAAAGAAAAATCAAGCAAGGTTTCCCAAAAATCAAGCAATTGCAATATTTGTTTACTTTTTGTTTGATTGCTTTTTTACTTTGCAGTCGATGTAATTGCACTCATAACTATTAAATACACTATTTTGATAGACTAACTGTAGATTAAGAATATAGCTTGTAGAACTGCGAGATCGGATGTCAAGACTAACCTTTGTGGGAGATAACTATGGCGATTCAAGGTGATGTGGAATTAGGTACGCATAGACCAACTCAAACTCGGCTCAAGATTCGCATACCCAAAGGCTTGCATGGCGAACCAGTCATTTCTCGTCTCACTTCCCAGTGTGGAATTACTGTCAATATTTTGGCGGCTTTACTGAGTGCGAATGGACGCGATGATGGTTGGTTTGACTTAGAACTTCATGGGACAAAACCTCAGATTGGCAACGCGATTACCTATTTGAACGACTTGGATTTAGAAATTTGGGGACAGTCTACGCCAGAAGAAGACGGCTGGTAAGCAAGTCAAAAGTCAAAAGTGAAAAATTTGTAGGGGCGGGTTTAGCTAGAATCCTGAATAATTCAGGAAGCTCTCTAACCAAAACCCGCCCCTACAACTAAAAGTACGATTTTAGTGGGGCGATCGCGCGTGCAGGTAGACATGCATATTGTTATACGATCGTCTTGACGCTGCTAGTGTATGCCTGATGGAATTTGACATCATCTCTCAAGCCAAAACTCCAATTCTGGAGGCTCTTTGGCAATGTGCAACTCGAATCAATCATGCTCCTTTCTATACCCCAGGACATAAACGAGGAGAAGGAATCACCCAGCAGCTAGTGAATTATTTTGGTAAAGCCATATTTAGTGCTGACTTACCAGAATTGCCGGAGTTAGATAACCTATTTGCACCCCAAGGAATCATTCAGGAAGCACAGGAATTAGCCGCAGTCGCATTTGGAGCGGAAAAAACCTGGTTTTTAGTCAACGGTTCTACTTGTGGTGTAGAAGCAGCAATTTTAGCAACTTGTGGGGTAGGAGATAAGATTATTCTGCCGCGTAACGTGCATAATTCCGCGATCGCAGGTCTAATTCTCTCTGGTGCTGTTCCTATTTTCATTGCTCCTGCATACGATCCGGTGCTGGATATCGCTCACAGCATCACTCCTGAAGCAGTAGCCACAGCCTTAGCTGCACATCCCGATGCCAAAGCGGTGTTGATGGTATATCCAACATATTACGGTGTATGTGGCGATCTAAGTGCGATCGCTGCTGTAGTACATCAACATAATATTCCTTTATTAGTTGACGAGGCTCACGGTTCCCACTTTGCCTTTCATCCCAAATTGCCTACCCCTGCCTTAGCATCTGGAGCAGATTTAAGCGTACAGTCAACTCATAAGGTTTTAGGAGCATTGACTCAAGCCTCAATGCTACACGTTAGCGGCAATAGAATAGATCGCGATCGCCTAAATAAATCTTTGCAATTATTACAATCTACCAGTCCCAGTTATTTACTCTTAGCCTCCTTAGATGCCGCACGGCAACAAATGGCATTATACGGCGAGGAATTGATGGCGAAAACTTTGCGTTTAGCTGATGAAGCCAGAAACCGGATTAGTCAAATTCCTAATCTTTCAGTTTTACAGCTATCAGCAAACACCCCAGGCTTTGTCGCACTTGACGAGACGAGACTCACCGTCACTGTCTCTGGGTTAGGGATCGCGGGATTTGAGGCGGATGAAATCTTGCATCAAGAATTAGGCGTTACAGCCGAATTACCATCTTTACAGAACCTCACGTTTATTATTTCCTTGGGCAACACAGTAGCAGATATCGAGCGACTGGTAGAAGGTTTTGCTATTTTGGCTGAAAGATTTAACCAAGAAAGTCAAAAGTCGAAAGTTAAAAGTCAAAACCAACTCCAAATTCCGTTCACGCAGTGTAGCGTCAGCGTCTATTCCGAATTCCGAATTCCGAATTCTCTTCTCACACCGCGTGAGGCTTTCTTTGCTCCAACAGAAACACTACCATTTCATCAGACACGCGATCGCCTCAGTGCAGAACTTATCTGTCCCTATCCTCCAGGGATTCCTATTTTAATGCCAGGAGAAATCATCACCTCAGAGGCGTTGGAATACCTACATCAGATTCAAGCCAGTGGTGGATATATTACCGGATGCACCGATCCGAGTCTCACTCAGTTAAAGGTAGTTAAGTAGTAAGTTGTAAGTCGTAAGTCGTAAGTCGTAAGTATATAATTAACTACTCCCTACTCCCTACTCCCTGCTCCCTACTTCCTGCTCCCTGCTCCATTAGGTAATTCTATAGTGAATGTAGTCCACCCTTCCTGACTTTCTACCTGAAGCGTTCCTTCGAGGTGTTCTACCAATTTTTGTACTAAAGTTAGTCCTAGTCCCGTACCCCCTTGTTTCCAGCGATCGCTGTTGTGAATGCGATAAAATTTTTCAAAAATCTTTGGTAATTCCGCTGCGGGAATTTCTGCTTGGTTGCGAACGGTAAAGATCGTGCGTGTAGCGGGTAGTTGGTAGTTGGTAGTTGGTAATTGGGCGGTGCGTGGTGCGTGGTGCGTGGTGCGTGATGAGCAGGGTGTGGGGGAGCCAGCGCCGTGCGGGGGTGTCCCCCGTTGAGGCGACTGGCGTTGTGGGGTGTGGGGTGTAGTAAGTGGTATTTTTGCTCCCTTAGCTCCCTCAGCCTCCTCAGCTCTCTTCTCTCCCTCAGCCTCCTCAGCTCCCTCAGCTCTCTTTTTCTCTGCTGCCTGATAACTGACACTAACGACTATCATCCCCCCCTCTGGAGTATACTTGCAGGCATTGTTTGCTAGTTCGGCGATCGCTTGCTCCAAACTGCCCCGGTCTGTCAAGATTTGCGATAGATTGGGATCGAGCCGAATTTCTAGTAATTGTTGATTTTCTTGGGCGCGAATCAGAAAAGGCTCCATAATTTGAGGTAGCCATTCTTGCAAATTAATAGCCTCTTGTACGAGGATAGGATAAGATGCTGTTTCTAATCTTTGCAGATCGAGTAATTCTGTAATCAACTCAGCTTCTCGGTTGCATTCTGCTTGCAAGATTTCCAAATATCTCTGTCTTTTTTCACTACTAGGAGAAGTTTTTAACATTTGAATTGCCATTTTCATATTGGCAATCGGCGTACGTAATTCGTGAGAAACAGTGCTTAAAAAATCATCTTTGAGTTCGTGCATCTTCTCCATTTGCACCAACATCTGTTCTTGCTCGATTTGTTTTTGGTGCATAGCTTCGACCTGCTCTCGTTCGCTAATATCCTGAAAAACTAACATCGTGCCTACAATGTTTCCTCGATCGTCTTTAATTGGCGCAATGCGGTCGTCAATGGGTATTTCTAAACCATTTTTATCGATCAGTTGCGATCGCTCTGAAATCTCGACTGTTATTCCTTTCTGTAAAGCTTGTTGAATTGGGTGTTCTGATATAGTTTGTGTCGGGATCGTTTTGACAACTTCTGTTGCTTCTTTACCGCAGGCATCTTGCCGATTCCAACCAGTTAAAGCTTCTGCGATTGGATTCATAAAAGCAATTTTCCCTTCTGTATCGCTAGCAATCACGCCATCATTAATATTTTTCAATACAGTTCTCAACCAGTATTTGTTTTGTTTGAGATTTTGTTCGATTAAATATTTATTTAGTGCGATCTCGATTGTTATTTTTAGTTCTTGCTCTCTAAAAGGTTTGATAATATAACCAAAGGGCTGTGTTGCTAGCGCTCTATTGACAATGTGTTCGTCGGAATTTGCAGTTAGATAGACCACAGGAAGCTCAAAATTATGGTGCAAAACTTGAGCTACCGCTATGCCGTCCATATCTCCTTGCAAGCGAATATCCACGAGTACTAAGTCTGGTTTGAGTTCGCTAACTCGTGCGATCGCTTCTTCTCCAGTTGCGATAGTTTTACATACATGGTAACCAAACTTCTGTAGCCGATTTTCTATATCTTTGGCAACGATCCCTTCGTCCTCAACCACCAATATTTTTGCTGGAATATTCATTCTTTTGTAAACTCAGTCTAGATCGAAAATCTCACTATGAATTCCGTACCAAAATCTTTTTTAGTTAATTCAATATTTCCTTTTAGCTGGTTGGTTAATATATTGACTATTTGCAGTCCTAAAGATTTAGTATTTTGCCAATCAAGTTCTAGTGGTAATCCAATTCCATCATCGCTGACTTTGAGAATGACATGATTATGAGTTTGAGATTCTTGAGATTGAACTGTAATATAAATTTGCCCAAACTGCCTCTTTTTGAAAGCATGTTTCATTGCATTTGTTGTAAGTTCGTTAATAATTAAGCCGCAAGGAATAGCAATATCTATACTTACCCAAATTGGTTCTGTTTCAAGTTTTAAAGTAACTCGCTTGTAATTGAGGTTAGCAGTGTCGTATGTACTGTATAAATTATTAACTAGTGTTTCAATATAATCAGCTAAATTAACTTGAACGAAATTTTGAGATTGAGAGCGATACAAGAGATCGTGAACCAGAGCCATAGAAAAGATCCGAGTCTCACCCGATTTTAGAATTTCTAGCATTTGGCGATCGCTGACGTAGTTTGTTTGCAAACTAAGCAAACTAGAAATCATTTGGAGGTTATTTTTGACCCGGTGATGAACTTCTTTCAACAAAAAATCTTTTTCTTGTTCTACAGCTTGAATGCGTGCTAATGCTTGCTTCTGCTCGGAAATGTTGCGATTAATTCCAGTCATCCACATCGCTCGCTCGGCATCATCATAAAAAACTTTGCCTTGTCCCGCCAACCAACGAACATTACCATCAGCACTAAGAATGCGAAATTCTTGCTCAAATTCTCCCGTTCTTTCCAGCGCGCGGGTAATAGCTTCGCTGAACGAAGCACGATCTTCTGGATAAATGCGATCGAGAACAGCTTCGTAAGTACCTGCAAATGTCCCAGGTGCGAGATCGAATAAAGCTTCTTGTTGCAAAGACCACTTAAGTTCGTGCGTATGCAAATTCCAGTCCCAAATTCCTATCTGCGATGCTTCTAAAATCAAATGCAACCTCTCTTGACCCTGGCGGAGCAACTCTTCACTACGTTGGCGATCGCTAACATCGCGCACGACTTGAGAAAAACCTTGAATTTCTCCGCTACTATCTGTGAGAGCTGTCGTGACGACATTCGCCCAAAACTTAGAGCCATCTCGTCGTATCCGCCAGCCTTCCGTTTCCATTCGCTCTTGCGCGATCGCTGTTTGTAATTCCTGTTGGGGAATACCGCTTTCTATGTCGGCATAGATGTAAAATCGAGAGTAGTGTTGCCCGATCGCGTCTCTAGCTTTATAGCCTGTAATTCTAGCTGCTCCTGCATTCCAACTGGCAACTATGCCATCAGCATCGAGCATGAAAATTGCATAATCTTTCACCCCCTCAATTAGCAGACGGAAACGTTCTTCACTTTGGAGTAAAGTTGCTTGGCAATGTAACGCTGCTACTTGGCTCTGTTGCGCTCGCACTCTAGCAGAGTTGAGGATAGCAATAGCAGTACAGATACAGATGGCTTCGAGAACAAAAATCATTAGGCGCAAGCCTTGCTCCCAACTCGCGATGGATAGCACGTATTGAGGAGGGAGGAAAAAATAGTTGCATGAGATTGCTGCGAGTGCTGTTGCTGCTAATCCCGATCCCATGCCACCACACCAGGCGCTGACCAAAATCGCAATGAAAAACAGCATAAATGGGCTTTCTTTATGGATTAGGGTAGAGAGAAAAAGCGTGACAACTAAGGCGATCGCCACTGCCAACACTGCTACACCGTAACGCCAAAATAGAGATTTACGCTTAACCACTGCTCAGAAGTTTTTCCATAAAATCATTAGCTCGGCTCCAGATAATAAGCATATCTGTTTCTCGACTTGATTTTGTCCGTAAATTCTCTGAAGTCGCTTAGTAATAACAGCAAACCTTCATCTACGTCCCCGTGCTTCCCCTCTTGCACGAGCGCTTGCTCTTGTGATAAACGTAACTCAGTAATTGTACTGAATTTAAAAGCTATGTTGCGATCGCATCTGTAGTTTTTATGCAGTCGCTTTTATATCAAAGGCGATCGCAATTCGATAAATGGCGATTGCTAGTAAACTTGATATAGTTTAAGTCCGATCGATACGATTTGAGAAACTTTTTAACTATTCAACTATCGGAGGTTGCAAGTCATGGCATTAGCAGTGATTAAATTTTCGTCTGAAGACTGTGGAATTTGCCATAAAATGTCTTTTTACGATCGCAAAGTTAGTGAAGAATTAGGCTTAGAATTTATCGATGTCAAAATGCAAGATACGACAACTTATCGCAAGTATCGCAAGATTTTATTAACTCAATATCCAGATAAAGCCGAAATGGGATGGCCCACATATATTATTTGCGATATGCCAGAAGGAGACTTCAAAATTGTGGGCGAAGTGAAAGGAGGTCATCCCAAAGGGGAGTTTAGGACGCGCTTGCAAGAAGTCGTGTCTGCTAGTGCATGAAGGCAAAATTTTGTAGGGTGCGTTAAGTAACACACCCTACTGATTCAGACAATTTCAAACGATTTTACCTCTAAGACGGAACCGATCATTGCTAGGCTCATCACATCTTCTTTTACCTCTCCAGCAACTTTAACTTTTTGTCCGTCCTTCAATAATTCCTTTGCAGTCCCTCTAGGAATCTCGTATGTCGTGCCGTCATCTGCAACCAAAGCCCAAGCCCCAGTACCAATATCGCGCCGCTCGATCGTCCCTGTAACATTAATACTCATACAAGTTAGTCTGTGTCGTGTTATTACTCCTATGTTAGGGATTAGAGAGGAAATAGTAATAAAAATCCCCCCTAAGAGTCAGGAGGGTTGGGAGGTGTGGAGACGTTACCCCTAACATCTCTACACTGGTCGCTGGTCACTGGTCACTGTTAACTGACTAAGCTTCCTTCGCCTTTCATTGCTAACCAAGCGATCCCATAACTGGCTAAAGCATTACCAATCAGAAAAGTACGAGCGATCGCCCCACTTCCCAACCAGCCTAAATCAGGTGCGATAAAGGCACTGATTAACAAACAGCTAGCGACACCTAAAGCCGTACCGACAGCAAATTTCTTCCAACTCGGATTTCCCAGCAATAACACGATTAACACGAAGGGAATCACTACGCTGGCAAAGAGGGGGTTTAACTCAGAGTATCCCTGAATGGCGCTACCGAGTTCGGGAATGGAACTGCCCAGCAAGCGGAAGGGCCATTGAGGTAGGTCAAAAATATAAAAGCCTTTGAGGAAGAATAAACCCGAACTGCCTGTAACTAATCCCCATGACAGCGACCAACTCCAGGTAAAGGGGAAGTAAACCCGCAAGAACCAAGCCAAGAGGTAAGAACCGAGTACCATCGCGATTTTAGGTAACAGTGCCACTGCACCACCATCAATCCAGAAACGGGGGTTGAGGTAGCCGTTATCCCGCAGCCAGCGGAAGAAGTCTTTGAAGGTAATTTGTCCGCGCACGGCAAGTTTCACGGCGGCAGATGCATCTAAATGTCCCGCACCGTAGTAGTTGAGTCCGTCATCTTGCACGACTCTGGCGGACTTTTGCAGAATGCTTTCTACTTCATCTGGGTCTTGTATCCCAGCAGCTTTAACTAATGCGGCGACTCCGGCGACGTGGGGAGATGCCATGCTGGTTCCTTGGAATCCGGCAAATACTGGTTCTTCCGTATCTGGATCGATGGTTTCTTGGACGATTTTGCCGGAATTACTGCCACCAGGGGCAGAAAGATCGATTCCTGCACCGAAATTAGAGTAGGGGGCTTTTTCTCCCGCTGAATCGATCGCCGAAACTCCAATTACGTGAGGATAGCGGGCAGGGTATTCGGCAGCGTTGCTGTTGGCGTTTCCAGCAGCGGCGACGACTACGACACCTTTTTGATGGGCGTAGGCGATCGCTTCTTTCATGATTTCGCTTTCACCACCACCACCTAAGCTCATATTAATTACGCCTGCGCCGTTGTCAGCAGCAAAGCGGATGGCTTCGGCAATATCGGAGGTCGTACCCGTACCACCTGCACTTAAGACTTTCAGGGGCATGAGCGTGGCTTCATAAGCCACACCTGCGACACCATAATTGTTGTTGGTTGATTGCGCTACCGTACCTGCTACGTGAGTCCCGTGCCCGTTGTCGTCATCTGCTGCAACTTTATCATTTACAAAGTCGTAGCCTTCGACGAATTTGGTATTTTTCAGGTCTGGAACTTGACTGATACCCGTGTCAATCACAGCCACGGTTACGCCGCTACCTTTGGTTTCATCCCATGCCGACTCAATGCTAATACTACGCATGTTCCATTGCTGACCGTATTGGGGGTCGTTGGGAACCTCATAGGCGCGGTAAATGTAGTTAGGTTCGATATATTCGGTAGATTTAGCGATTTTGGAGTTTCTCAGGCTAGTCAGAGTCTGGCGATCGCCTTCCACGACATATACATTATCTGCTGCGGAAAACTCACTATTGAGCCGAGGCTTGACTTTGTATTGCTGCGCGATCGCGTTTAATTTAGCTTCTATCTCCGTATTCGGCACATTTTCCCGAAAATCTAGCACAATGGACTGATATTCGCCTTTAGCTGCCAACCCTTGAAAGCTTGACAGAGCAAACCACAGCCCGCCAATAAACAAACACAGTAGAATAAACTTTTTCATACCTGCAATCCATCTGTACTGAAGCGGCAGTAGCTTAATCTACAAGATAACTCATGCGATCGTCCTACAAACAAATGTTGCAGAATTCTTACAGTTATCAGTTATCGGTTATCAGTGACTTGTGGCTGGTGACTAGAAGAAGAATTCCATTCTGCTAGCCAATGCGTTACTATCCACTCACCATTAATTCTTTAAATCCCATTACAACTTTAGCTTCTTTAGGTTCATCATACGTCAAGACGTATTGCTCAACATCTCCGCCAATGATGCGATCCACTCGTTTTGGGTTTCCCAGTTCCGGTTAAAGCAAGATGCAATTCCAGGTCAAGCGACACCATTGCGGTTCATCGCCACAAAAACTGGAACGTAACCATATAGTTTGCACCGAACTTTGCGGCAGCTATCACGGCAGTACCAAGCAAGAAAGTAATTGATGTAGCAAATAAGGCTATTTTTAAAGTATTTATAAAGGAGAAAAGTTAACTGGCATTGCAATCGCGCCTCTATTTAGCTATACCAAAACCATCTTTTTCAAATATAAACCTTGCTTGCTTGTCAGTTAAAAATTGAATATATTCTTTAGCAGCATCAGGATTTTTACTATTACCGATAACTGCTATAGGATAAACGATCGGTGAATGTAATTCTTCTGAGGCTGTTGCCACTACTCTAACTTTATCTGATTTGGCATCTGTGGTATAGACAATACCAGCATCAGCATTGCTACTTTCCACAGCAGATAGTACGTTACGAACATTATTACCAAATACTAATTTGGATTTAACTTGCTCTAAAATATCTAGTTTCTTAAAAAGTTCCTCGGCATATTGACCTACTGGTACGCTACGAAATTCGCCTACAGCAATTCGCTTTATTTTATTATCTGTTAGTTGCTCGAAGTTATTGATATTTAAATCAGATCTCCTTGGCACAATCAAAACAAGTCTGTTGGTTAACAAGTTACGACGGCTATCAGGAAGAATCAGATTTTTATCTTGCAAAGCATTCATTTGCTTTGTAGCAGCAGAAAAAAAGATATCTGCTGGCGCACCTTGTTCTATTTGTTGTTGTAATGCACCAGAAGCACCAAAATTATAATTAACTTTGAGCTGCGGTTGAGCTTGCTGAAAAAATGGCTGAATCTCTTTTAAAGCATCTTGTAGGCTAGCAGCAGCAGATACGAGCAAAGTTGCATTTGCTTGTGCAACTACAGGAGATGAATTAAGCCAGTTTAACATAGTCGCTAAAATGAGTGCGATCGCAACTCCAAAAATCAAGGCAAAAAAGTTTCTTCTTTTCATAGAATCTTCAGTTCATTATTTACTTTATCTACATAAAATAACTATAAATTATAGTAGAATCTATAGTAGATATGCTTTATAGATAGATTAAATTAACATATACTTACGCTGAGTAAATATGTAGAAACTGCTAATCCTTAAAGCAGATGATGAGGCGAAACCTTGTCAAGGCTGATAGCAGTGTTTCTCGCGGCGGACGACCTTCTACTGCTTGGTAGCAAGCAAACCAATTGGGTTCAAAAACCTGGCTTTCTAATTGGTCGTTCGTAGACATAATTCAGAGACAAGGGGGAATAACTACTTGTTAACCGTTAACTGTCAACCAACAACAAATGACCAATGACCACCTTCACGAGTAGTTTACAACTCAAATAGACTTGCTATCTAATTTTGTTCTAACAAGCTATGCGTGTAACAATTTTTGGGACAAACCTTAGCACAAGCCTGACAACCAATACAGTATTCTGGATGAACAATAGACATGACTTTGCGCTCGATCGCCTCAGCCTCCTCATCTTCGACAAACTTCCCATCTTCATTCAGTGCTTGCAGTAGTAGGACGTTTCGACCGCAGGCTTTAAAACATCTACCACAACCAATGCATTTACATTTTCTCCGCTCACAATGAATCAGTCCTACCTTAACAAAAGGGGATTAAGGGGAATCTTAGTTGAAGCGCTGTTAGAGCGGGTGAACGAGCATTTCGCATAACGGTTTCATCCAGTTCTGTGCTAAGTCATCAATTGCCGAGTCGATGTCCAACACCTGAACTTTTCTGTATCGACAAACTCTATTAAGTCTGAAAATATTGTATTTATCTAATTAAGCTAAGTTTTTATCAATTTGCTATGTAATTTCTAGAGTTCGCCTATGAGTACATTTCAGTTCTAAATCCAATCGTTCAATCTTTTTCTAAAAATATAACCAAATTGTCTACAATACTTCATTGCTATACATTATAGCTGTGAGTCGTCTATTTTTTAACTAAAGAACGAGCAAAAGATTAACGCTTATATCTACCTTTCGTATCTACTCAAGGTATTTATATCTATTCCTTGTGTGGGTCAGATCGGTCAAAAGTTTTAAACCTTCTCTGCCGCGTGTCAGCCCGTGATGGTGCGGGCTGTTTACTTTTTTATTAAATGTCAGTTTGAGTGAAATAGCTCAGAGAAAAAGGTTATCTCAACCCGAAGAAAACTTCTTGGGGCGATCGCTTAATCCCATCGCCACTATCTCTCTTTGTGGATTATCTTTTGTCTCATATAGACATGATTGTTCTATGTTGCATAAATATATTTACATAGTTTTAAAAATTTTGTAATATACAGATCGTTAATTAACTAAATTGAGTAAACTGATATAAGAACTAGATTAGGTTTGTGCTTAGCTTGCGATGCGTTATCGCTAAGTGTTCCAGAATTAGAACAAAGAAAGCTCAATCGACTATTAAGGTGTATATATTACGAACGAGGCTGTTATGACAGTGATTTACGCGCAGGCAATATTTGACTCTCCCAAAAAATCACCTGTCATGAAGTATTGGAAATATCGCAAACGTGCCAAAGCCCTACGTCACGTTCAGTGGACTTACGAGGTCGATTTGAAGAGAACGCTCAATTGGCTTGAGTTAATAGATTGGATTTTCTACCTGCATAGCCAAGGTTTAGAGCCTGCTGCGTTAGATGAATTCATCACTTTCTGTGGGTGGTATTTTCCCCAGTTAGCGGAAGGCAAGCCTCACTAATAGTAGCGATCTGAAGATCGCGCGATCGGGCTAAGATACCAATTTCGCACGACGATCTGCTCCCATAATTATATCGGCACTGTGAAACACAGTGCTTTCTCTTGGCAAGGATAAAACGGTGGGGGATTGGCAAGACATTCACGGATATCTTTAAGCTGCACGAACCGCTATCTCCTGGAACGGGAACGATCGGATAGATTGCTTTGAATCCAAATTGGTGCTAACAATTGCGATCGCAATTATGCATCACTATTTCTGACAGCAAGAGGTGCTAAAACGCACGACTTTATAAGCATGTTTCATCAATAGCGTTCGCTAACTGCACGCCGTTCGGTGCAAACAGAAATATCCCTGCCGCTAGATATTGTTGCTGTCCTTCTAGTGCGTAAGTTGCTCCAGCAACAAAGTCTACTGCTCGTTGTGCTTTCTCTGCATCCATCTGTACAACATTTAAGACTAGCGGTTGACCTTGCCACAGAATTTCGACGGCTTGCGTCACTTGTTCAAAAGACTGTAGCTGCATGACTACCACTTGTGGTGTCTTCTGCTCTAGTTGGGGTAGACTCCTATGTTTGTTTGCTGTCAAGTCAGCCGCTCTTCTTTCCCGCTGCCGCACTACACTTGCAGGAAAAGCAGCTCTTAATTTTCCGTAATTCTGTTGGGACAATTCCTCTTCTAGTTCGGATACCTCTAGCTGATGCATCATCATGCTTACTCATCCTCTATTTGTTCTATTTGTGGCTGGTGAAGAGCTTTAGGTACGATTTTTAGTACCTTTATATCTATACTCTGGTTAAATGAAAAGCTTGTCAACTCAGTGTTTTTGTCTTGATTTGTCAATTCAATAAAGGTCGGAAAAGTTCGGGAATCAGCAGCTTTTTCGTCAAAAGAGTTTTTTGTTAACAGCGTATATTTGTATACTAAATCTTTTTTTACCTCTTTCTTGAGATAGATTTTTGATTGTTAGGAATTTTGTTGGTATTTTGTCGGTGTAAAATGATGGGCGACATACTAGCGACATACTAATTGCTTGTAAAAATGGAATAATAACCGAAATCGTTTCCTAAACACTGGGTGGCTCTAATAGAGCAATAAAAGTTGCTAGTAGAGTAGACGATTAGTTAAATAATATACATTAATCAAATCCTATCGCTAAATCGGCAATTTCCCCAATCTGGCGCATATCGTGCGGATTCAACATTCTGACTGCTGCGATCGCTCACCCTAGAAATAGTCATGTATATTACCAAAATAATTAGTGTATTATGGTAATTTAAGTAGCATCGTGCGGTGTGTTAAAGACTTGTTTAATCTTCAACTAAACAATTTCTAACGCAACTTCCTGGGCTATCAAGAGTGTCTCTCAAGACAAGTCGATTCAAGGTAATCAAATAGCAAAATCAGATTGATATATATGATGTAAACTACTTTAGCCAATATGACTTGCAAAGTATATGCCAGTACTTTAAGTGATGCAAAGCGGTATGAAGTTAACCTGTAGTAGCTGCTATTAGAAAGCTCAATTACGCACACAGCCAGCTTATTCGTAGAGAATGGAGGTTAATTCCGTTAACAAGGTGATTTTCGTGTTTTACTAAGATCCTAGAGGGTGTAGCAGGCTTTTGCTTACTGGAATCAATCCAGCTGTTTAAGAAAGGCTTACACGCTGCTTGTAGAAGGCAGCTCCTACTGTAGCTTCATAATTATCTAGACACAGCCTCTTATGCAGAATCGATTGATGCCGAGAAATCTTCAAAAGTTGTGAGGAAGATGGAACATGGAAAATCTCTATCATATTGATAATGGGAACCAATCTAAACAGCAAAGCTTTGATTATGCAGCTCTTGACATGGAAGCACAAATTGCTGTCCAAAAGCATACTTGTGAAATCAAAAGAATGATGCGTAGAACGACACAAGATATTATTGAAATAGGTGAAAAGCTGATCGAAGTCAAGCAATATCTTGGGTTTGGGCATTTTAGCAATTGGCTAATAACTGAATTTGGTTGGAAGGAACGAACAGCAAGAAACTTTATGAGGGTGGCGGAAGTTTTTAAATCGGCAAAATTTGCCGATTTATTTATTGCTAGCTCCGCTCTATATCTTCTAGCTGCTCCTTCTACCTCTGAAAGCGCTCGCCAGGAAGCGTTAGAGCTTGCTAAGAAGGGCGAACACATCACTTACTCTAAAGCTAGAAGCATTATTAGTCAACATCAGGAATTGAAAAAACTTAAAAATTCTACTTGTAATGTTACTTCAGATGTAAACAAGCACGAAGTAGATTCTGTTCAAGCAAAGTTAATTACATCAGTTGAAGCATTTCATGAAAGTTTACCAGATTCTCAAACAGTTGATGTATTAGCTGTAGTCATCGATCGAGATATTTTGGGAAGTCAAAAAGTGTCTGCCGAAAACCTGCCATCGACCAATCCTATCTCGATTAGGATTAGCGACGACTGTAGAGCCTTGATTAAGAGTGTGGAGTCTCTGAGAGAAGAAGAAGCAACTGCTTTGGTGAGAGCAATAGCAAAGCACTGGTCAGTAGAGAAGATTTTAGAGACAATCAAAAAATAGCCACTTTTTCAGCTCAGAAAGCGATCGCTGGATGAAACTGCAACGGCTCTACTGAGATCGAAACTATGAAATTCCTACGTTCTGGAATTCTCTCACTATTTTGAGTTATGCCAAAAAGCACTAGAGACGATCTTCTGCTCAAGCTTGCTACTGCCTTTTAGGAGCTAGTTTTCGCCTGCTCGGCAGTACTTGGAAGGATACAAAATCTCCCATCTCTGCTTGATTTTCAATCAGAACCTCTTGCCAACACAGTGCTGTCTGCATGAAACCCCCCTAATTTTAACAGTTAAGGTTTTTCAACGTTACCAACAGTTACACTTTGAGCGTTCAAATACCTCAAATCAAAAGGCATTTACTAACTAAACAGATTCTTTTTTACTCTGTTGCTGTCCTTTTCACTGATATTATACACAGGCTATAGTCAAAATTGCAACACCATAAAAAGATCATTATTTAACAATTCCCGTCGAGCGATCGCGGCAATTTCTATCTTTATCTCTCATATTCTTTGTTCTGAGAGCCAAGGCGAGCAATTGGAATAGACAAAAGAATATTAATCGATCGGCTTGATATTGCTAATTCAATCGGAGAGTGGGCATACAAGAGAAGTGAACTGACAATCCGATCTGCAATCTTGCCATCATTTGCGATCGCTAGCTTTTACTTTCAACGAGCAAGCGATCTAGCGACCTGTAATATTGCTAGTCTGATGCCATGCTGTTTAGTTCACAGAGCCAGCTTACAGTTGGGTATAATCAGTTTTCTAAAACTGCACAAACAAGGGATGTTGAAAGATTCATGCATCAGCTTAGTTTTGGCGAGAAGGTTGTGCAATTCCCTTCTGCATCCATCCGCTTTCGATAGTTGTACCAGCTCAGCTGCGGCATTTGTAGTTAATAACTTTTTAAAGATTTTTATAAATTAAAAAATGGCATACCAACTGACTTGGTATACCATACTTTCAAATAGAAAAATACTAGAGATAACGAGGCTGATTACTTAATATTCAGCACTTTTATTCAAACGTTCTTTTGCTTGGTAAGCTTGCAATCCCAATAAAACTAAATAAGTCATCATCTGAGCTGGCGATCGCTGAGTGGCTGCTGCAAGCTGATTGATTTGATGTAGAGGCAACTGTTGCTGAAATAGTACCAGCGACTGTTCCAACTCTTGGGCTATAGTACGGCGATTTAGACTAGCATTTTTCTGTAATTGCTTCCCAATCGGCGATAGTAGTAAAAAAAATAATAAGTTGGTTACAAAGCCAGAACGGGAAGAGTGTTCTCGTTGAGATTGAGTTTCGATAGTTTTTAATAAATCCTCTGGCATATAGAAACTTGGACGACAGTTTGCAATTAGGTTATTGCGTTGATACCTGGGCGATTTTTCTTGTTGTTCAGAATTGAAAATAACCAAAATAATTACAGATCTAAACGTCACTTAATATATGTACTAAATTTTTCTACGGTTAACCATTCCCCAAAGTATAGGAAAAAGATTGTTTTTGAAAAGCTTAAATTAATTTAAACAATCCAAAAAGTTCGGGTAAATATCAGATTTTTTCAGGTTTTAACCAAAATAACCGAGAAATCCAAAAAATGTCATGTAAATAACTTTATTTATCTTGCAATACTGATTAAAGTAATGATATAGATTAAGTGACTAAAGTAATACCAGATTTTTATTAACTCACACTAGAAAGAATATGGTTTACTTAAATCGGAATATGCATAATGGGCAAAGGATATCTTAATCGTTGAGTTCGCATACTGCAAACAGTTGCACATCTCTGTTGAGAAGCTTTGAATTGATTCTGAGTAAAATAATTGTGAAAGATTCGTTTACATGTAAGTGTTTTATGCGATCGCAGACAACAATTTGCTAATAGATAAATTTCTAGATTAGACTTGGAGCTTATATTCGGGATAGCAAGAGCGAGCCAGAAATTCCTAGAACCGAAAAGTCTCTCCGTTAAGCAATTTAAAACGTCCTAAAGCGACATTACACGCTAAGAGAACTTACATAGAAATCAATGCTATCAAATGACGAGCGCTCATTTCTGCCCTAGTAGAGCTACAGATTTCAACTATTTTGGAGACAACTACAAGATGAATGCAATCAACTCTCAGTCCTCAACTTTTGAAACCAGAGAATTTATCGTTGCAGATACAGTTGTGTTTAACAAACAAGGTACGCATTTGACAGATATTCAAAAAATAGTACTTAGAGGTGCTTGGCAAGGATACACATATGAAGAGATTGCCGACCGAGAAGGATATAGCGAAAAGTACTTAAAACGAGATGTTGGACCTAGATTATGGAAGATCCTTTCAGAGGCTTTAGGCGAAAAAGTGAGCAAAAAGAATTTTAGAACAGCCCTTGAGAGAAGATTAACCCTAGCGAACCCCTCTCACAATCAACAGCTTGATATGGATAGTTGTCAAGACTGGGGTGAGGCAGTTGACGTACATACTTTCTACGGACGTACCCAAGAATTAGCTACATTACAACAGTGGATTGTTCAAGATCGTTGTCCTTTAGTAGCACTAGTAGGCATGGGTGGTATTGGCAAAACTACTCTTTCTATAAAGCTAGCTCAGCAGCTTCAGAGTGATTTCAAATACATTATTTGGCGCTCGTTGCGTCATGCTCCACCAATACGAGAACTCTTAGAAGAGATAATTTATTTTCTATCTAATCAGCAAGAAAAAGATTTACCAGAAACTACAAATGGAAGAATATCACTGCTCTTGAAATATTTTCGTAGGTCTCCCTGTTTATTAGTTCTTGATGGTGCTGAATCAATCTTAAATTACGATCGAAAAGACACGCACTATCAAGAAGAGGATGAGGAGTATGGACGGCTGATAAAATACATAGGAGAAACATATCATCAAAGTTGTCTATTGTTAACAAGTCGAGAGAAACCCAAGGAAGTTGCGATAAGAGAGGGAGAAGAATTACCTACGCGATCGCTACGATTGATAGGATTGGATGAGTTAGAAGGGCAGTGTATCCTTAAAGGTAAAGGAATTTATGGTTCGGAAGCTGATTTGGAAAAAATAATTCAAATTTATGGAGGCAATCCTTTATTACTGAATATGGTTTCTACAACTATACAAAACATATTTGATAGTAGCGCCTCTGATTTTCTGAAACAGGAAATAATAGTGTTTAATGATGTTAAAGAATTTTTTGATAGCCAGTTCAATCGCCTACAACCAATTGAGAAAGAACTCATGTATTGCTTAGCAATTGAGCGCGAACCAGTTTCATTTCAGAAATTGAAGAATGACTTTGGTTTAAAAGTTCAGTCCCTAGAGCTAGCAGAAGCTTTAGAATCTCTGAGGCGACGCTCTTTAGTTGAAAAAAATCAGGGATTATTTACATTACAAATAGTATTAATGGAGTACACAACAGCTCGACTGCTAAAAGAAATCTGTCAAGAAATACGCACGCAGCAAATATCGCTCTTGAAAAGTTCCAAATTACTAAAATTAATAGTAAAAAATTATGTTAGAACTACTCAATCAAATATTTTCTTTAGAATGGTTTTAGACCAATTACTCCTAGAGCTTGGAAGTAAAAAGAATGTGGAATCACAATTAGATACAATTTTATCTACATTGCAGCATGAATCTTTTAAATTGGAAGATACTACCGATGATATTATTAGTTTAATTCATCGGATGCAAGCAAATCTCAGTAGCTATAAGTAGATCGAGAAGAAAACTAATTATGGGAAGCGATCTGGGTAAAAAAGTGATAGTTTAATTTAGATAAATTACTCTATCAGACACTTTATTTAACTTCTTCTTACTCAGGTTTCTCAGTAGTCTCATAACTTAATGTCAGGGCATCTCTCACCATCTATCCATCTATTTTACAGCTTAAATTTATGTTATCCTAGCTTAATTTTTGACGGTTATATAAACTATTCCACTAGCAAGATTGTATCAGATTAGCTTTTGTAAAGGGTTACTCTAATTTTACTCTTGTATCCTGAGTTGTCAATTGCCACTACACAGCTGTAAATAGTTGATTGTACTGCTCTTACTTTGCTTCATGCTATTTAACTGTTTCTCCGTTTGGAATAAGCTTTTTCAATCACTGCTGCACTATTACCTATATACTGAAAATTTGATTTTCCCTATGCCTTGCCAACTAAGATTTTTCGGAATGTAGCGGAATTTCCTACGTTAGAAGATACATTTGATATTTTTCGGTAATATAACCGAACATAAACTTAAATTTTCTGATGTCAATCCTGAACAAATCAGGATTTCGTTTTAACTAAAAACCAGTAGATTATTAAATAGATAGATCGTTTAAGAGATTTGCATTTATGAAAAGCATCATTCGTCATTTAGCAAAAATGTTAATACCACGTTCTTATCAAACTTCTATAAAGACACTAAAAACTCTAATACTTAGTTCCCCAATAGCAGAAAAAGGTTTTCAATGGGGGCAGAATTTTACCATTAATGGTGAGTCTAGCACTATAACAACGAATCATTTCCAATCTCACTTAGAAAATGGAAATACTCCATCCAATGCTTTAGAAGCTTATTTTAATTCTCATACTGAAGGATTAGGAATACTTAAGTGGAAGCACTATTTTAATATTTACCATCGCCACCTTTCTAAGTTTGTTGGACAAAAAGTTCAGGTTCTAGAAGTTGGTGTTGCCAGCGGTGGGAGCCTAGAAATGTGGAAAAACTATTTTGGTTCTAATTGTCAAATTTATGGTGTAGATATTGAGGAAGCATGTAAAGCATACGAAAAAGATTCAATTAAAATTTTTATTGGCGATCAGACAGATCGCAATTTCTGGAAGCGATTCAAAAGTGAAGTTCCTACTCTCGATATCGTAATTGATGATGGCGGACACGAACCAGAGCAGCAGATTGCAACTTTAGAAGAGTTATTGCCGCATTTAAGACCAGGAGGAGTTTATATATGTGAAGACATTCATGGGACTTTAAATCAGTTTCATACCTATATATCTGGGTTGACGCATAATTTAAATGCATTACAAGAATTTGGATATAAGCCTATTAAAAGCGGTAGCGGTCTTGCTAGTTTTTCAACCTATTTTCAAGATGCTATTCAGTCTTTTCATTTATATCCGTTCGTGGTAGTGATTGAAAGGTCAGAGACTCCTGTATCGGAATTTGTAGCCCCATTACAAGGATCTAAGTGGTTAGTACTAACAAAGTAAGTGTTGGATTGTTAGTACTTTTAACACAGAGTTACTCAGCGCTATTTTTTCGCTGCAACTCGTTTTCCTAACCTAATAGTATTTGTGGTATGTCAAAAGTCTTATTCATTTCAGCTCATGCTCCTACAACGCAGTATCCTCAAGCTGGACAAAAAATTGCTTTTATGAATCTTGCGAAGTATGCTGCCTTACATGAAGTTGTTGATATAATTGTTATCGCTAATACTACAGAAATAGTTGTTGCTAAAGATCTACAAACAGATTTTGGTAATAGTCTCTATACATACCCACTTACTAAATTTAAAAAAGCTATAAACTGCTTGAACTATTATCAAGCGCCTTTAAAATTTGCTTCTCGGTTTAATAGAGCAGTTAGTAAGAAAATTCAAGAGCTTCTGATTGCAAAAACATATGATGTAATTCATTTTGAATATTCCCATGCCGCCGTTTATTTAGATATAGTCAAAAAATATGTCGATTCAAAACAGACTAAAATTGTCATTAGTATACATGATGTATTGACACAAGTTTGGTTAAGGCAATCTGTAAAAAGTTCATTTTTCGATCTTGAAGTAGCCAGAATCTTTCGCTACGAGCAGAAACTTTACTCGAATGCAAGCGAACTATGGGTATTATCTAAAAAAGATCGCGATCTTTTAAGTTCTTTATTTTCAATTGGTAGTGAAAAGCTTATTGTAAAGCCTCCAAAAGCTAGCAGCTTTGTTTATCAAGTGAAACGCCGAGCGGAGAAAATAGAAAAGAAAAGTCTTTTATTCTGGGCTGCTATGGAAAGACCAGAAAACGAGCAAGCAATTCTTAACTTCGTTGACCAATGTTTTAAAAAACTGCTTCAGCAAGATCGAAATTTCAAACTTTATATAGTCGGCTCTAATCCTTCTAAAAAAGTTTTAGCACTTGCAGGCAAACAGATCACAGTTACAGGTTTCGTTGAAGATCCCACTATTTTCTTTGAAAAGGCAGAGATCGGAATAGTTCCACTTTTGAAGGGAGGAGGAGTTAAACTAAAAACTTTAGAAATGCTGGAAGCGGGGTTACCTGTTGTTGCTACATCTATAGGTGCTGAAGGAGTCGTATCTCCAGATAAAAAACTAATAGTAAGCGATAGTTTTGAAAATTGGTTTGAGCTACTTACAAAAGAATTGAAGGACTCTGTAGTTGCTGGAGTAGTATAAATAGAAAAAGTATATGTTAAAAAAACTCGAGTAAGTAGCTTAAGTTTTCTAACAATCTCATTGTTATTTTATGTCAGCAAACAAGTATGAATAATCCTTTTACTCAGGTACAGCAAATAAATTTTTTAGATATAGGCTGTAGTGGTCCACTAGACTCAAAATGGTCTGATTTAGTACAACTACTAGCATACACTGGCTTCGAGCCAAACGCTAGTGAATGCAAGCGCTTGAGTCGCGAGTCTCATCCATACAAGTCAACTCGTTACCTACCTTTTGCTATCTCTGGAGAGCAAGGAGATCGGGTAATGTACAAAACACATCACCCTTTCTGCTATTCTCTGCTCCGCCCAAATCATAACTGGCTTGGTCGTTTTTCACATCATTACCAATTTAGAGAAACTGGGACAGATACTGTCTCATGTATGACGCTCAACAGTTTAGCTAACGAGCAACAATTAACAGCAGATATTATCAAGCTTGATACGCAAGGATTAGAGTTACCGATTCTTAAAGCAGGGAATCAGGTTTTGCAAAATGCTTTTTGTGTGGAAACAGAGACAGGTTTTGTGGAGAACTATATCGGAGAAACTACATATACACAGCTTGAAGCATTTATGCGATCGCAAGGATTTCTGATGTTTGATATGGAAATTTATCAAGCTAGTCGTAATAATTCTCTGTCCAAGCATGGCAAACATCAGCCTTTATGGTGTGAAGTCGTTTGGTTATTTGATTTCGTAGGTACAAAAAAGAAAACTACGCCAGAACAAGCTATAAAGTATTTAAAAATCTGCCAAGCTTTAGGATATTTTGATTATGGACTAGAGCTAGCATATTATTTTAAAAATTTAGGAATTATAGAAGCAAGCACAGTAAAGTATCTTGAAAAGCCAGAACACTGGACAAATATTGAAAGCTCGGATAGTTGGAAAAAACATAAATCTTTATCAAAAACTGGTAAAATACTAAGTTTTTTACCTAATAGTATTAATCAGCGTTTAACATATGGCTTGAAAGAAGTTATTGAATGGGGTAAAAAATAATTTTTTACTGAAACTCTATTTGATTATCTTATAAGATTTCCGCTGCAAATTCACCTCTTTAGCAAATACTACTCACTTCACTTGAGCAAAATTTTTACCAGAGCGGTTGTAGTGCTGTAATGAGTTGAGCGTAACGGAAAGTATTCGATTTAGCTATTCTACAACAATACAAACTTTTCTAACTTAAGCTATTTTCAACATGAAAAAAACCTTGAAAAGTATAGTTAAAGGAGTATTGTACAATACTCCTTACTTAAAACAAAATTTACTTGAATTAGGTAAGTTAGGCTTATATAAAACTTGGGTTCCTCCAGGTCATTTTTACTCGCCAATTCCATCATTAACAGAGATTAAATCTAAAGAAGATGAAATATTTAGTAAACATCTTACAAAAAAAGTTTCTGGAATTGATTTGAATGAACAAGCGCAACTCGAGCTATTTGGAGAATTTAGCGAATATTATCTAAGTTTACCTTTTACTCCCAATCGGCAGGAAAACTTAAGATATTTCTACGAAAATATTTCCTATTCATATTCTGATGCAATTTGTTTATACTGCATGATGAATCATGCAAAGCCCAAGAAAATTATTGAAGTAGGCTCTGGTTATTCATCTTGCTTAATTTTGGATACTAACGATTTACTATTTAATAGTTCAATATCTTGTACTTTTATTGAACCTTACCCACAATTACTATTATCTTTAATCAAAGAAACAGACAAAAATAAAATTGAAATAGTTCAGAAAAAGCTTCAAAATGTGGATATCGATAAGTTTTCTGAATTAAATGCGGGAGATATTCTTTTTATTGACTCAACTCATGTATCAAAAATAGATAGTGATGTTAACTATATATTCTTTGAAATATTACCGCTCTTAAATAAAGGAGTTTATATACATTTTCATGATATTTTTTACCCTTTTGAATATCCCAAAGAATGGATATTTGAAGGTAGGGCGTGGAATGAGGCTTATATGCTGAGAGCATTTTTACAATATAACTGCAACTATGAAATAGTTTTTTTTAATACATTTTTAGAGTTTTTCCATCAAAATAAGTTTATTGAAAAAATGCCGTTATGTATGAAAAATACAGGAGGTAGTATTTGGCTTAAAAAAAATTAGTCAAACTTAAAAAAGTATTTTGAGTGAAACCAAAAATTTTATAAGTAATCTATTAGCAAAAAACTGATAAAAGCCGACATAGACAAAGTTAGTATAGTGTTAAGTATAGATTTTTTTTGAGCCAAAAAATTAACCTTGAATCGTGAATTTAAAATAGTTTGAACTGAAGCAATAGTTACAGCTCGTAGTTTTTATGAAATGCAAGTATCATAGCCACTAAAAATGTGATTATCAAATTGATTTTGATTTAGAAATAGAAATTTAATCAAACTAAATAAATAAAAATTTAGTTAATTGTTTTTTGTGTTGAAGAAGCAAACGAACTTACTTGACAATCGATATTTTGAAACTTCGTCCGCTTTCTTTAAAAAGCAAAACATGAATTCAAATAGAGTTCATTCCAAACTAAAAGTTGAGAGTAATTTAATGAGAATGAGGATAATGTCCAAAAAAACCGATCGCCAGAACAAACATCTGAAAAAATGTTTGCATCATTCAGCCTTGTTTTTAAGTAGATCTCTACTTCTAAGTATGCTCTTTTTGCTTGTAGTAGGAGTACGTCAGTCTCATGCAAGTATAATTGACTCATTGACTGAAATTTCCCGATCTATAAATAGGAATTGTTCCAGAATAGAACCTTCGTACGACATAACAAGAGCTGGACAAACAGCTTTCAGACATCGCATAGACCGCTGCGGAGAACGTGCTGAGCTAGAAATGAGCAGAACCGAAATCGGCAAAACTTATTGGTACGGCTGGTCGATGTTTGTCCCCCTAGACTGGAGCGATACCGATCCAGGTTTTGATATTGTCAATCAATTTGCGGCTTGGCCTAGCAGACCAGGTAGGAGATATCCGTGTGGTGGCGTTGGTTCTAAAATCTCGCGCCGAGGTAGTAACTTTATCTTAGATTTCCAACGTAGAGGCGATACTGTAGATGCTGTATGTACTAACTACACTTTAGCGCGAGTTTCTGAAATAAGAGGGCAATGGACTGACTTTGTAGTGAACGTCAAATGGACGGGGAACAATGATGGATTCTTTAGACTTTGGATGAAAACAGGTAGCGGTGACTACATTCAAAAAATCAACTATCAAGGAGCTACGTTTTGGAATGACGAAGGTACGGGACCGTACTTCAAGATGGGATTGTACAAAGGCAATTCCAATTTTCGAGGTCCTGCCCCTCGAATTATTTATACTGATGAATATCGCTTAGGTGATGCAAATTCTAGCTTTGGACAAGTTGCACCTTAAGATCGCTAGAATTAGTTGGTTACGGTGTTTTCGATCGCTCATTGAGTAGTTAAAGTTGAGTAGTTAAGTTTGTCTCTCGATCTCGTAGCGATCGAGAGACAATTACAATACTATGCATCTACTAAAAATATAAAATAATTTAGGTGGTTGTAGCGTGCTATATTTCACATCAAATTATTTTTTATATATTTCCTCAAAAAAGGCGCTTTTTTATCTGTATTCTTGTGAAATACACTCAAAAATAGCTACACTTAGCACAAATATTTGTATCACAAAAGCAAGCATTGGCAATATAACTGAATTTTTCCGAACTTTTCTGTATCGACAAGTTTTTGCTGTTAAGAGACCATAACAAGGAAGCAGAAATGTGTATATCAGATTTGTTATAGGTATAAATGAGGCAGCACTATAGCTGCTAAGTTATTCAGAGAAGACACTCAGAGTGCGCTCTAGTAACTTTGGTCAAGAGAGTACCTGTACTTAAAATACCTTCTTGGCTTTTCAAGATTAGTTAATTTTAAAGAAGAGAGAGAATAAATTTCAGAATTGATTCATGAGATTCACTGGTAGCTATCAGGCGATTCTTTGCTTCTCATGTAGTAATTTTTAATACCAATTCTTAAACCTTACCTTAAGGGTATAGGCAATTATTTTATTAATTATAGAATATTTGTAAATCCGCGATCGCATCTATTAGCTATTTTTGATAAATTGCTAATGCTATTTTTATTTGCATGATTTAAAACGCAGACATTGCCCTATAAAACTGTTATGACAAGCTTTTGAGATATGTTTTATTATGTTTTGCAATCATGAACTTGAAGTATCTGTCATTATTCCAGTTTATAACGGAGGAGAGAACTTTCGTCGCTGCTTGTCTGCTCTAGCTAACACAATCCCTTCTCCATTAGAAATTATTGTGGCGGCGGATGGAGATACAGACGGATCTTGGTTGATAGCTAGAGAATTTGGGACTCAAGTTGTGAGAACAAATACACGGAGTGGTCCAGCTGTAGCACGTAATTTAGGAGCTTGTTTTGCTCAAGGTGAGATCCTATTTTTTGTCGATGCCGATGTAGTCGTTCGTCCAGATGCTATTAGCCAAGTAGTTAGCACTTTCAAGCGCGAACCAGACTTAGCGGCTCTGATTGGCTCCTATGATGATGCCCCAGATGCAACCAACTTTTTGTCACAGTACAGAAACCTGTTGCACCACTACGTGCATCAGTCTGGTTGTGAAGAAGCTTCAACCTTTTGGGGTGCTTGCGGTGCTATTCGCCGCGAAGTGTTTCTCGAAGTTGAGGGTTTTGACGATAGTTATCGACAGGCTTCCATAGAAGATATTGAATTGGGCTATCGACTCAAACAAGCTGGTTATAAAATTCGACTGAATAAGGCATTGCAGGTTAAGCACCTAAAGCGATGGGAAATTGGTTCTCTACTGAAGGCTGACTTCTACTATCGTGCCCTTCCCTGGACAGAATTGATTTGGCGCGATCGCCTATTAATTAACGATCTGAATCTCCAAGTTTCTAATCGCCTGAGCATCGTACTAATATTCGGGTTACTTATTGCTGTAGTTGCAGCCTTCTGGTGGTCTGGATTTTTAGCTGTAGCTTTGGGAATATGCATGGCGCTCTTATTTCTCAACCTACCTGTCTATCGCTTCTTTTGGCGCAAACGGGGGATACGGTTCGCGCTCCAAGTTATCCCCTGGCACTGGTTTTACTACTTCTATAGTGGTTTAGCATTCATTATTGGTACAGCTCGCCATCAATTGCGGCAGTGGGGTTGGCTCAAAACGAGTTCTTCTAAATTTGTGTGAACTCAGAATTAACTAAACAACTGGATTGACCCATATATGAACCACTATTCTGTCGTTATTATCGGTGCAGGTCCAGCAGGTCTAACTGCTGGCTACGAACTTGTCAAGCAAGGTATCAAACCTATAGTCTTAGAAGGAGACGATAAGGTAGGTGGAATCTCACGGACAGAAACATACAAAGGCTATCGCTTCGACATTGGCGGTCATCGCTTCTATACCAAAATTGGTGAAGTACAGCAGATTTGGCAAGAAATTTTAGCAGCCGATTTTATCAAAGTTCCTCGGCTATCACGGATTTACTACGGAGGTAAGTTTTACAGTTATCCACTGTCGTTGTTCAATACGTTATCCAATTTGGGCATTATTCCGAGTATCTTTATTTTGTTTAGCTACTTGAAGGCAAAAGTCAAAACGAGATTGTTTCCCGGTCCTGAACCGGACAATTTTGAAGACTGGGCGATCGATCGTTTTGGTTATCGCCTGTACAGCATCTTCTTCAAAACATATACCGAGAAGGTTTGGGGTATTCCCTGCAACCGAATTCGGGCAGATTGGGCGGCGCAACGGATTCAAGGGATGTCGCTCAAACGAGCAGTTGTTAACGCTTTATTCGGTAGTCAAAATGCTAAGAGCTTAATCAAAAAATTTGACTATCCAGTTTTAGGACCAGGGATGATGTGGGAGCGCTGCCAGGAAATTATTGAAAATCAAGGTGCTATGGTGCAGCTGAACACCGCAGTGACTCGCATCGAACGGGAAGGGACTTGGATTAAGAGCATTACTGCCCGACAAGGCGATCGCACGATTCAGATCTTTGGCGATCGCTTCATCTCTAGTATGCCTATAACAGCACTAGTACAAAGACTCAATCCACCAGCACCCGAGCGGGTACTGACAGCAGCACGTAGCTTGAAATATCGGGATTTTCTAATTGTGGCGCTGATCGTCAACCAACCAGATTTATTTCCTGACAATTGGATTTACATTCACAGCCCAGAATTCAAAGTGGGGCGGATTCAAAACTTTAAGAATTGGAGTGCAGCAATGGTTCCCAACCCTAACAAAACATGTTTGGGGATGGAGTACTTTTGTAGCGAGGGCGATGCTCTTTGGGAATTACCTAATACAGAATTGATCGAGCTGGCAAGTCGCGAGGTTGTCGAATTAAACTTAGCGTCTAAGTTGTCCGCGATCGAGGATGGATTTGTGATTCGTCAGCGCAAAGCTTATCCTGTATATGACGGCGAGTATCGCCAGCATCTCCAAGTCATTCAAGAATATTTAAAGCAGTTTGACAACTTACAAACTATTGGTCGTAATGGAATGCATCGCTACAACAATCAGGATCATTCCATGCTAACTGGACTGCTAGCAGCTAAAAACATTCTTGGAGAGCAGCATGATTTGTGGAATGTCAATACCGAACGCTCTTACTACGAAGATTTTACTAAAGAAGAGCGATCGAGTCTGAAAAAGCAATCTCAACTAGAAAAATTGCCTACGGCAATCTCCAGTAAAGTCAATTAAGACGACATCGTGTCTGTCTAATTGCCAAACCTCATTCTTAAATTCCTCTTGATTAAAGAACGTAACTGCTAGAAACAGAGACTGAGTAGCATGACAAACCCTCAAGTCACGATTGTTGTAGCACCGCGCGAACGTTTCAGCTATGCTCGCCAGTCCCTGGAGAGTATTTATGCAAATACGTGCATTCCATTTGAGCTGATATACGTAGATGGAAATTCCCCTACTGAGGTACAGCGCTACTTGGAAGCCGTAGCACAGGAAAAAGGTTTTCAACTGATTAGGACGAGTTATTACCTTTTCCCCAACCGCGCTAGAAACTTAGGCTTAGCTCGCGTTAACACCAAGTATGTCGCCTTCATCGATAACGATGTTATCGTTTCACCTGGTTGGTTGGAAGCCTTGATTCAATGTGCTGAAGAAACTGGTGCTACAGTTGTTGGACCTCTGATGTGTCACGAGGAGCCAGTGCATGAAGTCGTCCACTGTGCTGGCGGGGAAGCACGTGTTGTATGCGATTCTACTGGTAGAAGGCGCTTACGGGAAAAGATGTACAAACAAGGTCATCAGGTAGTAGAAGTGCGCCCCAAGATGCAGCGGACGCAAACGGAGTTATGCGAGTTTCACTGCATGTTAGTTCGCGCTCAAATCTTTGAGCAACTAGGTTTCTTCGATGAGTTAATGCTTAACTCCAAAGAGCATTTGGACTTCTGCATGAGCGTGATTCAAGCAGGAGGAACAGTTTATTTTGAGCCAAGTAGTATCATTACATATGTGCCAGGGCAACCCTTGAAGCCTACAGATCTGCATTTTTACATGCTGCGTTGGAGCGATGCATGGGAGTTGGCTAGCCTAAGTCGTTTGCGCGAAAAATGGCAATTAGCAGAGGATAGCTACTTCCAACATAAGTACAAATCTTTGGGATGGAGACGCAGAAACACAATTCTCCTTCCTCTCATCGATCGGTTAACCTTGGGAATTAAAAATCAGTCTCTAGAAAAAATATTGATGTATGGTCTTTTTGCACCACTAGAAACATTACTGAATCGTTACCTGACTGCAAGTTATGCTAGAAAACACCTAAAGCAGAAAAATACTCAAGCTGCGCCTGCTCTAGAAGAACCGATCGCGACAGCAACACCGCGATGCTAGGTGCAGATGCATGAAGATTCTTCTAATCAATGATTACGGTACAGCAACTGGGGGAGCCGAGTTACAAATGCTAGGCTTGCGTCAGAACTTGCGCGATCGCGGTCATGATGTTCGCCTATTCTCTAGTCGTGCTATGCAAGTTGCTAGCAGCTACTGCCTATCTGACTACAGTTGTTTTGGCACTACAACTCGATTGCAAGTTTTGTCCCAGACTGTTAACTTCTCTGCCTATTTAAAGCTACGCCAGATTCTGCATGAATTTCGACCTGATGTGGTTCACGTGCGCATGTTTATGTGGCAGCTTTCACCACTCATCCTTACTTTACTTAAAGACGTGCCGTGTTTGTACCAAACAGCCGTGTATAAAGCAATTTGTCCTGTAGGCACAAAACTTTTGCCCGATGGTCGTCCCTGTAAAGCTACTGCTGGAATTGCTTGTCTGCGCGATCGCTGCCTTACACCTCAATCTTGGGCAGTATTGATGGTACAGCGGCAACTTTGGCAACGCTGGCGCTCTGTTTTCGATCTAGTGGTTGCCCTTAGTTACGGCATGAAAGCACAGTTAGAAGCAGAAGGGATTGGAGCGATCGAAGTCGTACACAACGGTGTAGCTGTTCGACCGATGCGTCCCCCCCTTGCCAATCCCCCAACAGTTGCTTTTGCTGGACGGTTAGTGTCAGAAAAAGGGGTTGACGTGTTGTTGCGAGCCTTTGCACGTGCTAAAGCACAAGCGCCTAAAGCGCAGTTGCTCGTTGCAGGTCGGGGTTCAGAGGAAGATGCTTTACGAGCTTTAGCGGCGGAACTTGGCATTGTAACTGACGTGACTTGGTTGGGACACTTACCACGTTCTGAAATGGAAAAACATTTTGATTCAGCCTGGGTGCAGGTAGTACCTTCGCTTTGGTCAGAGCCATTTGGTAACGTAACAACTGAGGCAATGATGCGCGGTACATCTGTCATTGCTAGTGCTGTTGGCGCACAGCCAGAGATTGTTGTTGATGGTATTACGGGTTTTTTAGTACCGCCTCTCGATGTGGATGCCTTGACCGCTGCCCTGTTACGCTTA
Source organism: Chroococcidiopsis sp. [FACHB-1243] (assembly GCF_014696895.1). Classification (NCBI taxonomy): domain Bacteria; kingdom Bacillati; phylum Cyanobacteriota; class Cyanophyceae; order Chroococcidiopsidales; family Chroococcidiopsidaceae; genus Chroococcidiopsis; species Chroococcidiopsis sp. [FACHB-1243]. The sequence goes on from NZ_JACJQX010000010.1 coordinate 62,121, forward strand.
TTGCTCAACGCGAGTTTAGCAGAGCGAATGGGGCAAGATGGTCGTCAGTATGCTTTAACCCACTTTAGTGAAGACCGATGTACGGAGCGTTTCTTGGAAATTTACCAGCTGCTGCGCGCATCGGCAGCAAGTGTATCATCGTCGCGAAATCGATCATGAAGAACTATTCTGCACGACGAAGAACGGATTTACAAAGACTGGAACTACCACCAGCGATCGTTTACACACCAGAGAATCTGCTCAGGCATCCAGTTCAACTATTCAAACTGATGTGGCGGGACTTGTTAGCTTCTCGCGAACTGGCATGGCGACTGATGGTGCGAGATATTAGCGCTCAATACCGTCAATCATTTCTAGGTTTTATCTGGGCATTCTTACCACCGCTGGCAATGGCAGCAGGATTTACACTTGCGAGTGAGTCCAATATTATCAAAATTGGTGTCACGGACTTGCCCTATCCCGCCTATGTGATGTTCAGCACGGCACTGTGGCAAACGTTTGTAGAAGCAGTCAATGGTCCAGTACAAGCTATAAACTTGTCGAAGCCGATGCTAGCCAGAGTCAATTTTCCCCGAGAGGCAATTATCTTAGCAAAGGTAGGTGAAGTGTTATTCAACTTTGCCATCAAACTAATCTTAATTGTAGGGCTATTTGTCTGGTATCAGATTCCTATGAGATGGACAATCCTGCTTGCTCCTGTAGCACTAGTTCATTTAATTATGCTAGGTACGCTAATTGGTACTCTTTTATCTCCTTTAGGAGTTTTATATCAGGATGTGTCAAAAGGTCTAACAATGGTAACAAACTTTTGGCTTTTTTTGACTCCAGTAGTTTATCCCGTGCCTAATGAAGGAACCTTTGGGTTTCTAGTCAAACTAAATCCTGTCACTCCGTTACTAGTAACAACACGAGAGTTAGCAACAACAGGAGATATCTCAAATGCTGGTGGGTTTTGGGTTGTCAGTGTCATAACTTTAGTTGGGATTTTACTAACATGGGTTACATTTCGTCTTGCAATGCCTTACGTAATTGAGAGGGTAAGTTCATAATGTCAATCGAAATAATACATAGAAAGACTGCAACTCACCCTAAAGAAAGTGAAGCCGTTATCTCCGTCGATCGCCTCTCTAAAAAGTTTTGCCGAGACTTGAAGCAGTCTTTATTCTATGGCATCCAAGATATTACAACAGATCTGGTGGGTGGAAGGCGAAAAAGTGATACTCTACGTCCAGGTGAATTCTGGGCTTTAAAAGATATCAATTTTCAACTGCAGCGAGGAGAAGCACTGGGATTGGTTGGAGCAAACGGTGCTGGAAAAAGTACCCTGCTACGAATTATTAGTGGTTTGATTAAGCCAGATACTGGCTCGGTAAAAATTAGAGGTAGGGTAGCTCCATTAATTGCCCTGGGAGCTGGATTTAACCCCATCCTAACGGGACGAGAAAATATCTATGCAAATATGTCAATTTTGGGCTTATCAACTCAAGAAATTAAAGAGAGATTTCAAGATGTGATAAATTTTGCCGAAATCTGGAATGCTATTGATGCTCCCGTACAAACTTACAGCTCTGGAATGGCAGCCCGATTGGGATTTGCTTGTGCAATTTATACGGAACCAGAAATTCTCCTGATTGATGAAGTGCTGGCTGTAGGAGATATCAAATTTAAAGCTAAGTGCTATCGAAAGTTACATGAGCTGCGCGATAAAGGTACATCTTTTATTTTGGTCAACCATAATCCGCAGGCAATATTGCATATATGCGATTTTGCAGTATATCTATCAAAGGGTGAATTAATTGTGTCTGGCAAAACAGAAAAAGTCATAGAAAAGTATGAAAACGATTTATTTTTGAACGATACCCATGAGTCCTCGCAAGTTTTGTTTTTGCCAGAAAAAACAGAATCTGAAAGTCTAGGGCTAGATATACGATCGCTCTTCTTTAGAGATCTTGAAGGAAATATTATTAAATCGCTAGTAAGCGGTAAACCAGTAAATTTCTGTGTGGGATGTCAGGCGCATCAGAGGGTTGATAATGTTACTCTTCACTTGAAAATTAAAACAATAGGTGGTGAAGGTGGAATGGGTACAGTTTTATTTCTGAGTGGCGAACACGATGAAAAATTTTTTGAAATTCCTTCAGGCAAACACGAGCTTCAAGTTGAACTACCTTATCTGGGGTTAGGACCTGGTACATACACTATGAGTATCAAATTAAAGCAGAGTTCTATTTATACTTTTGATGTGGTTGAGTCATTCAGGTTTACAGTCAAGTCAAATGGAAAAATGAGTGAATGTTGTTTTTATCAACCACGCCTATGGAAACTTGCGAGTCCAGAAAAAAGCTAACCCACTCTTGAGCTATGCAATCAAATAGGTATTCTTCTATTAACACAGTTTTTAGCTATAGATTTAACAATTGCTGTTAGTTGGTTCTACAAACTCTACCTAACATACTTAAAATATCAATTAAATCTGTTACTCACAATGGATAGAAAATTTAGAATAGCACGAGTTTGGTCGAATCGAGAACTTAGGAAGTTAGCCTCCCTTTTTAAAGGGGATGTAGTTAATATTTCTGCATGGGACGATCGAGATAAAGAAGGAGGTTACTACCAAGATTATTTTACTCAAAAAGATCGCTATTACTTCACTAATTATTCTGGGGAGAGAGGGTGGCAAGGCAAAGAAAATGAATATTTCCTCGATCTAACACAAGAACTCCCCTCCGAACTACAACAAAGATTTGATGTGGTGTTTAATCACACCACATTAGAACATGTCTTCGATGTAAGAAAAGCTTTTCAAAATCTTTGTCTTGTATCGAAAGATATCGTTATCGTTGTAGTTCCCTTTTGTCAGAAACAGCACGGAAAAGATATGTATTGTGACTTCTGGCGTTTCACGCCGACTTGTCTCAGATATTTATTTAAAGAAAATGATTTTGAAGTTATATATGAAGCACAAAGCCAACACAAGAATGCTGCAATTTATCTCTTATTTGTTGGTTCTCGTTATTCCGAAAAATGGAGGCATGTTATGCCAACTTACAAAGAAATTAAAGAGTGCGGTAATTGGATTGGTCATCCTTTACATCCATTAAACTTTCAATTAATAAAAAATATTTTAAGTTTTTTGAAAAATTTCCGTTTTGCCTTCTAGGAACTTTAATTGTCATTACAATGCTTTGACGTAGCTAGTAAAGTCCCCTAACACCATCTATTACAAGCAATTTACTTGTCTGGAATTGCTTCACAATTCTGGAGAAAACTGTATGAAATAGACTATCGGAAGTATATGACACATGAGCAACCTTTCTTCTCAATTATTATCCCTACCTACAATCGCCCCGAACGACTGGCAAATTGCCTTCAATCGATCGCTCAGCTAAACTATCCCCCAAATCGCTTTGAAGTCATAGTGGTAGATGATGGTAGCGAGATGCCAATCGAGCCAGTTGTTACATCCTTTGGCAAACAACTCAATCTCACTGCGATCGCGCAACAAAATTCTGGTCCGGCAAACGCACGCAACACTGGTGCGACTCGCGCCAGGGGAAAGTTTCTAGTCTTCACCGATGACGATTGTATGCCTGCTCCTGAATGGTTAAAAACCCTGGAGGTTCGTTTCAAGACAGCACCAGATTGTCTCGTCGGTGGTCGAACGCTCAACGCGCTGCCCGATAATCTCTACTCAACAGCTAGCCAAGTACTAATTGATTTCCTCTATGAGTACTACAATGCCGATCGCAATCGGTCAAGCTTCTTTGCCTCTAACAACTTAGCTTTACCAGCAGAACGTTTCCACGCCCTGGGCGGCTTTGATACCACTTTTCCCCTAGCTGCGGGAGAAGATAGGGAGTTTTGCGATCGCTGGTTACAGCACGGTTACCAAATGATTTATGCACCAGAAGCCCAAGTTTATCACGCTCATAAACTCACGTTATACGCATTCTGGCGACAACACTACAACTATGGGCGCGGTGCTTTTTGTTTTCACCAAGTACGCGCTCGTCGCAATATGGAACGCATTAAAGTAGAGCCTTTATCTTTTTATTTCAACTTGTTAAAGTATCCTTTCTCGCAGGGAGCGAGTCAGCCAGCACTAGCGATCGCAACTCTATTTATGTTATCTCAAATCGCCAATGTATCGGGCTTTTTTTGGGAAACAACAAGTTATTCAAGATGAGCTATTCGTTTTTTTAGCTCTGCGCTTCATGACATTATTCTATGACATCACTGTCACGAAATAGGTTCTTCTAACTACTAAAGAATCTATTTAGAGCCAGCAATTCTTACCATTTTTAGCGACCAAAACATGCTTGTTTAGGTATTAGCTTAAGCAAGCAATCTGTGTTGCTTGACAACTAGCACTTGCTTTCACTGCATCGAAAACAAATAAGGCGATCGAGCCAATTAAGTTTGAATTGATTCCATTTAGAGGTATAAAATGAAATTCTCTCAGAAGTTACAACATCTAGCTCAAAAGCACTCACTATTGCAAGCGCATAAACTCTCCAGAATATTTACTTCTTTACTCGTCACTTCTACTCTGTTCTACACTCTACCAGCGCGATCGCAAACTAGCTATTTAGGGATCAATAACGGTACTGGCTACAACACCGATCCCACATTTACCGACCGCTCGATTCAGCAAACCAAGGACTTAGGTATACAATTAGTCCGTATGGGTATGGATGGAGTTTATGGCAATCGAGAGGGTGCTAGCTTCGTTTGGTCAGCTAGAGATATTGTCGTTAACAAATATATCCAAGCTGGGCTGAGAATTCACGCACCAATCGCTCCTCGCTATCATGTCTACCGAGATAGTAACTACGAGCAGTGGAAGGCAAATTTTCGCTACTTTGCACGTAACGTAATGGAACGTTACAAAGGCAAAATTTTCTATTATATTATTGACAATGAGCCTGACCTAGACTTTGGCAATGGTACGATGACAGCACAACAATGCGTAGACATGACTCGCATTGCCTACGAAACAGCAAAATCAATTGACCCTAACATTAAAATTGAATCTCCCCCTCCTACAAGTCCAGGAAGCTATATCTTACAAGAGATGATCGACTTAGGAATCGATCGGGTCAGCGATTTTATTGGCATTCATGCTTATGGGGGGCAGATTCGAGAAGGTGAATTTGGCAATCCTTGGCGATTGCTAGCAGCACGTAATATTAGAAAGCCAGTTGTAGTGAGCGAATCCGGTACAATTTCTAGTTGGTATCAAGGTTCTAGTACTGAAAGAGAAAACTCTCGCAAAAGATGGTTTGTCATCTTCGGGCAGCAGCTTAAAAGATACGGCTACAACCATGCATTGTTTTTCGATCTGACTAACAATGGTGAATGGGCAATTTCACCGAACTTTAACCCAACAGCAACGTATTATCAAATTAAAGATCTGCGGTTGAACAAGAAGTTCTCTAACCCAGGTTTTGAATTAGCTAACAACGCAGACAACGAATGGGTACATTTCGATAACGATGATATCCGGCTGGGGGCTTCTCCAAATGTTGCTTTTATCTGCGGCGATCCTAATGGAGCGCGTGGGGGCAATTGCTATGCCAGACTTGATAGTGGTAGAGCGTTCAGAGGTAAGCAGATTTTTATCCGCAGAGTTCTTGGCGATGTACCAAAAAATCGGAATATAAAAATCGGCGCGTGGGTGTATGTTAACGGCGGAGCAACAGCAACGCTCAAAGCTTTAGGTTATGACTATCTTGATGGTGATGCTGAGATTGCAAAAACTGCAACTCAGAAAAACGTTTGGCAGTATTTAGAAATCACCGTACCGATTTCAAGATACTGGGCGGTTATCGAATTAGGTACTTCGGGAACGGGCAATTCAGGAGACTATGTAAAATGGGATGATGTAAGCGTTGTAACACCTTAAATAGTCATTTGACGATATACTAAAACTTCATCTAGATTTCTCCAAGTCAGTTGAAGCAGTCTCAAGTAAAGTATTGCTCGATCTACACGCCGATCGCAAACAATAACCGTGCAATCTATTGAATTCTATTTCTAGAAGTCATAATATTTGAGAGTTTTAGAGACTGATGCTTAGAAACCATTTCTACATCTAGCAGTTCTTGCTTTTTGTCTACCGATAAAAAGCAAGAATTAATCCATATCTTGCGATGCTGGAAGTGAGAATAGAATTATCAAATTGGTCATTTTTTAGAAACCCCCTAAGAGTTTTGTATGGATGTTTTACTAAAAGCTAACAAGCAACTTAATCGTTCTATCCTTGGCTTGAGAAAACAGATATGTTGGTTAAACTTTGCATTTCAAGAAGATACAGCTTGGATAAATGTGTTAGTTATCGTTTTTTTAGTACTCGGTTTGATTGGTATTCTCAATCACGAAATGTGGCGCGATGAGCTACAGGCATGGATGATAGCTAGAGACAGCTCATCTCTCATTGATTTATATAACAACTTAAGATATGAAGGGCATCCAAGTTTATGGTATATCTTTTTATATGCAATTACTAGATTCACTGATAATCCGCTGGCAATGCAACTTTTGCATTTACTAATTGCCAGCGGAACAATTTATGTTTTTACTAAGTTTTCTCCTTTTACTAAATTACAAAAAATCTTATTTACTTTTGGGTATTTTCCCTTTTATGAGTATCATTTAATTAGCAGAAATTATAGTTTAGGTGTTTTATTGATTTTCCTTTTTTGTCACTTTTTCACGCAGCAACAACGAAACTACCCACTTCTATCAGTGATTCTAGCTTTCCTAGCAAATACTAACGTATATAGCTTAATCATTGCTATTTCTTTAGCAATAACCATCGTCTTTGAAAAATTTTTCACTAAAAGCTCTGCTATTAAGAGATTAAATTTTACTAACATAGCTATATTGACTTGTGGTATGGCAATAGCAATTGTTCAAATTATTCCACCTACTGATGCCAAGTTTCAAGGAATTGCCAAACAAGACTTAACGCCAATCAATCACATTAATTACCTTCTATTTACTATTCTGCCGTCTGTGTGGAAAAGTTATATTCCTATACCAGATTTTCTTAATTATAATTTTTGGAATACTAATGCTTTTATAAATGATAATAGCTCTAAACTTATACTACTATGTATCTGCTTATTATCTTTATTACTATTACTATCTGCCATAGCTCTATTTAATCAGAAACCAGTTGTGTTATTTGCCTACACATCCGGAACATGCCTTCTGATCTGGTTTGCTTATGAAAAATTTTTCGGTTCTTTAAGGCATCACGGACATTTATTTATTCTATTTATTGCTTGCCTATGGATTTCCGCTTTCTATCCTGAATCAAATCGTCCTGTAATTTCTTTTATTAAAGGTGCAGCCAAATTTCTAAGCGATCGCAAAAATCAATACATAAACTTTTTATTATGCATTCATCTTTTATCTGGAATTTATGCTTACAGTATGGATTTAATTCATCCCTTTTCTGCTAGCAAAGAAGTAGCAGAATTTATTACAGACCGTCAATTACAAAATAACTTAATTATTGGTAGCCAGGACAATGAAGTTTCTCCCATTGCTGCTTTATTAAAACAACCAATTTATTACTTTGAGAGCAGTAAATATGGTAGCTTTATTAACTGGAATCAAAGAAAAAATCTTGACTTCCAAGCAGTAGCTCCTACTAAATTAAATAGACTTATACAACAAGATAACAGAAAAAGTTTACTGATACTTAGTCATAAGCTCAATCAGGAAATACCAGGGCTTCATCTAACTGAAATATACAACTCTAGCCAGAGTATTGCTCCTGGTGAAACTTACTATTTATACCAGTTAGAATTCTAAAACTGTGTTTTAGGACTTCTGTTAAACTTAATTTTTAATTTGAGCTGAGCTGCTCCAAGCTGGAAAAGAGACGTGAAACAACAATTCTAGCTGCTTGGCAGTCTCGTAATCATCTATGAGTGTTTCTTACAAATTGATCCGTGAATTTGCAAAGTAGCGAGAGTGATGTGTGAATCTTACAACTGAAGGATAAAAGCTTTACTCTCCCGATCGCATTCTGCTTTTTTTGCTAAAGATTGAATCCAGTCCCATTCTCTTGCCAACCCGTCTTTCAACGAAACCTGGGGTTGATAAAGTAGTATCTTCCGAGCTTTTGATACATCTGTCGCTGTATATAGCTTCAATCTTTTGCGAGTATTTACAAAAACGCTCGGAGAATCAATACTACTTTTCTAGTAGTTGCTGAACTGCAAGTGAAAAGTTATTCCATGTCAAGTGTTCGACAGTTTTTCTAATATCTGTTTTGAGTTGATAGGCTTGTTCAATTAACTTGCATACTGATTCAGCAGATGCATCAACATCAAAGAGAAAGCCATTGTTTCCGTGGTGAATAATGTCGAGAGCAAATCCAGTTTTGCTCGCCACAGGAACAACATTGCACATCATGGCTTCAATCAGAGGAATAGGACCACCTTCTAGTATTGCGGCGGAGACGAAGACATCCATTTGGGCGTAGTAGCTAGGATATTCGGCATAAGACGCTTCAATATAAGAAAAGTTAGGCATGGCAGTCAGCTCTGTAAACTTTTCATACCGATCCCAATCTCTACCCAGAAGAATAAACTTTCGGTGAGGCAACATTTTAATGATGTTGAAGATGCGATCGGGGTCTTTACGAGCATAATATGCAGTGCAGAAGCCAATAGCTCCATTCATGCGCTGATGCGATCGGAAAAGATTTGGGTCGGCTCCGCCACCGATAATGAAGCTAACTTTCTCAGGTTTCACTCCATCCTTAAGCATTTGTTTAGCGAATTGCGAACACATAGAGATGACTTTCGTGGAACAGTTCATCGCATAAACAAATTCTTCATTATTGATGATGCCTTTGGGGTGAGTGTAAAAAATCAGAGATTTACTACCCCAAAGACATGGATTTAGTTTTAAACATGCTACATAGAATGAGTAGTGAGCAAAAAAGTATCCTTTTGATAAAGGTAGGGAAGAGGGTGAGTAGTGAAAGCAGTATTTTCCTTTAAAATAAGTAGCAACTTCTTTACATATTGCTTCAAGTATCCAACCTTTACTTTCTTCAAAAATCACAAAAACGAGATCGTAACATTCACTTGAAGATTTACTAAAATACTTGTCAATCAAAAAATCAGTATAGCGGACATAATAAAAGTATTTATAGAGCTGTATTTTAAATATTTTGAAAATTAAAAATGTAAATTTATAAGCTGTTTTTTTAAGGATTTTACGTATAACTTCTGCATCAAATTTATTCATGTTGCATAATTATGTATGACTTAATCTAGACAAGGCAGCTAAAGTTTTTTTTACCATCTTTTCTTCAGAAAATTCTTGAGCGCGCGATCGAGCATTCTGTGCCATCAATTGCATCTGTTTGGGATGTCTGAGAGCCCAAAGAATGTTTTCTAGGAAACCATAACTATCACCTGGATCGCACAACAAACCATGAACGTTATTTTTCACAATTTCTGGAATACCGCTTGCATTTGTAGATACGATCGGCAAGTCATAGATCATTGCTTCTAATAAAGCCCAGGGAAAGCCTTCAGAATGTGTCGGAAATATAAAAAGATCTGCTGCTTGCAGAAGCCTTGGGACATCAGATCTGTAACCTAGCAGCAATACCTTATCTTCAATTCCATATTCTTGCAATCTACTGATTAGATTCTTTGATTGACCTCCTCCAGCCCACACGAACCTAATATTTGGAAACTCTTTGATTAGGTAAGGCAGTATCGGTATAAGATCGCCATGACCCTTTCGAGGATTTAAGTCAGCAACTGTCAGTAAAATTTGACTTGTTTCAGCTAGTCCTAGCTCTTGACGTACTTGGCGACGAATTTCAATAGTTTTTTCTAAGGCGTTACGATGACTTGAAAGTAAATTAGTTCTAGCGCCATTATAGATTTGAATTATTTCTGTTTCAGCAACATTAAATGATTGACATATAGTCTGGCGATCGCATTCTGTGATCGCAATCCATTGCTGATTTCTAGCACGAGCCCATGCGTAGAGTTTCAATCTTTTATTAGTAAATGTCTGGTTGGGGAAAATCAGAGCAAAGCGTACAGCTGTAGGCGTTTTTAAAAGCGCACAGGCAAGTATAGAACCTAAGCATAAATCGGCTAGTGGAAGGTTAATTAAAACAAAATTTGGCTTAACCTTGAGTAATAAGATAAGAGTTTTAAGCAACCATAAAAGCTGCCAGGTTATTTTCTGTTTCTGCGCTTCTACATCATCAACGGTTGCCTCATGATATTGCACGCCACTCTTTGAGAAGTCAGTAATTAAGGATACTGTTTTTTCAGTTTTGGGAAATGCTGCATGTACATCCCATCCCTGTTTTGCAGCAGCAGATGCAATAGTAAGAGAGTATTTTTCAGCTCCCCCACGAAGCCGTGAAGGAAAAAGGATTAGCAATCTCATCCTACTTTTATCACTCATTCTAAAACCTGAATAACTAACGTTTGTACTTTATAATACAAAAAACTAAAAATACTATGTTTTTATTTCTCAGCAACTACAAGACAAGTAATATAATATTTACGCTGTTGTCTTTTTAGTAAAATTTTTTGCACGAGCTTACCTACTAATCCAGATAAGTTGAACGCTTCAGTCAACAAAGGTAGTAAGGAAAGCTGATTAATATAGTAATGTTTTACAACTTTAAAGCCTGCTTCTTTAACTGCTTCAGTAATGGTATCCATATCAAAAAAGTTGACATGAGTTCTATCAACCCAATGATAATAAGTCATGAGGCTTTGACGCATTCCAGAAGTAATATCACAATTTGGAACTGTAAGAACTAAATTTTTACGGCAAATTCTATAGTATTCTCTGAGAGCCTTTTTTGGTTCTGGTAGATGTTCCAAAGTTTCAAAAGAAAGAACCGTATCAAAGCTACTATCTTTAAATTTAAGTTCAGAAGCATCTGAAACTGAAAAAAGATGAGGCATTGCATTCCAGGTTTCAAAATGCTGAATGTCAACACCTAAAATATTGTATCGATCTGCAAGTTTTAGTACGTAGGTTCCATTACCACATCCTACGTCGAGTACAGATTGCCCAGCATTTTCTAAAATCGCATTTAATCTTTCAGTATTTACTCCTCTAGCAGCATACGAAATAGAGTTTTTGAGCGTTAACATGTATTCCTTCCAATCATTTGTTTAAAACTTTGTTCGTACTATGAAACTATGCTATTTCAGTTATTATTTTATTTTATTAACTTGATACAAGCAACTGCACCTGCACACACAGGATTAGATGTATAAAATAAAGGATCGTTAGAGCGGTGTGTATTATATCTTATAGATGAACATAAATCCGAACTACATAGATTCCATCCTTTATCTGTGTATTTATAGTAAGTAATACTGTGTTCTGTAGGTACAAAAGCTTCAACTATTCTATTAACCATTGTTTCATTAAACTGCTGAAACCAACCAAAATCCTCGTAAGTACCAAAAGGTACTGTAATAAGTAATGCACCTGATTTTTTTAATACTCTTTTCATTTCTAAAAGAGCTACTACATAATCTTCTGGATTATGCTCGACTGTAGCCCCATACCTCTGATTGTTCATACCTACATGCTCAAGAGTTGATATGCAGGTGATCTGTTCAAAATAATTGTTGATGAAAGGAAGCGATCGAACGTCACCTAATACGTAAGATACTTTATTATGATAAAAACACCTTGCATCAGGAGTCAAGGATAACATTGTAATTTCTTGATTTGGGTTAGAGCTTAATAGCCGATCTATACAAAATTTATAATTAAGAGCAGGACCAACATCTAAAAGTTTAGAATTTTGATTATAGTTAAGGTTGGCAAAAATCCAAGGATACTCTACTACTCTTTCATCAAAAAAAGCTCCAAAACTTTCAGGTAGAAGAGTTTGATGTACAAAAAAACTAAAGTGTTCTTTTGAGGAGAGGGCTGATTGAATGAATTCGAGCTTAGCTTCTTGATAACCAGGACTAAATGGAATTTTTTGACTTTTATGATAACTATTGAGAAGATCGTTGTATTTTGGATATTTGTAACTTTTTAGAAAACTATAAGCTCCGTAGGGAATTAGCCCTTTAGCGATTAGCTTGAGTAGATAAGTGGCTTTATTTGTAGGGTTCAAAATCATTTTTTTAGTTTTTTAGCTAATAAAATAACAATTGATAGCTGAAAATGATAAATTTGAGATCAAAAATATACAAAAATTGGGTATATTCACCTTTTGATTTCATTTTGTTCTTTCTAGTAAGTAAAAATTCTTTATGGATTTTTAATTTTTAGTTATAGTTAAATTATTTTTGACGTGGATGTTAACTAAATATTATGACTTCTCACTAGTTTCCAAGTTCGAGGTTGATAAAATAAGCATTGGCTCATACCCTTACCTTCAACAGTAAACTTAAAAGACTCAACAGCATCAAGCATGTAGTATAAATTTTTACTAACACTGAGTTTAAGGGTATAAAAACTTGGTTTTAAACCAAGATAAGGCATTTTCAATTGAAGTTCATAGTATCCAGGTAATATATCCCATGACTCACCGTCTTGTTGTGTATTGATACATAAAACATGTTCGCTTTCTCCAAAGGTTTCTTGAATTAAGAAACTAAGAGTAACGTTTTTAATCTCTTTATAAGCCTTAAGTTTTACACAAAAATAAGTAGTTTCCCCACTTAATAGCGATCGCGTTAAGTTTCCTTTTTCATCTTTAAAGCATAGAGAAGTAATATTTAGATCTGATTGCTTGCTTTCATATTTTTCAGTTAAAAATAATAATTTTGATTGATTTTTAATTTCATTACTAAACAAGTCTTTTTCGTATTTATCTACAACTGAATCTGTATTGCCAACTGTAACTACTTTTCCTTTGAGCAAATAAATTGCTGATTCGCACATTGACAATATTGAATGAGAATTGTGGGATACTAGAATGAAAGATGTTCCCTGTTCGCGTAGCTTAGCTAGTCTACGGTAACATTTAGCCCTAAACTTTATATCTCCTACTGCCAGCACTTCGTCAATCAGGAGAATGTCAGGTTCCGTGTAAATCGCACAAGCAAACCCTAATCTTGCAGCCATTCCCGAACTATAAGTCTGCACTGGAGCATCAATTGCAGCACCAATCTCTGCAAAATCTAAAACAGCCTCAAATCGCTCGTCGATTTCTTGCTTAGACAAACCTAAAATAGACATGTTGGCATAGATATTCTCCCGCCCTGTCAATATTGGATTAAACCCTGCTCCCAGTGCAATCAGTGGTGCTATTCGACCCTTGATTTCCACAAATCCACTGTCTGGCTTAATTAATCCACTAATAATTCGTAGTAGCGTGGATTTCCCACTACCATTTGGTCCTACTAAGCCTAGTGCTTCTCCGCGTCGCACTTGGAAACTAACATCTTTAAGCGCCCAAAACTCATCGCGTCTTAGTTTTTCGCTCTTTTGTCGTATCCCTACTAACTCGGTAGCAATATCTTGAACTGCATAAAGCAGCGATCGCTTTAAGTCTCGGCAAAATTTCTTTGAGACTCCTTCAATTGAAAGAACTACCTCATTATCCAATTGTTGTTCTGATGTTTCCTGACTAGCAATACTAATTGTCATTAAAAAGTTATCCTCCTAACTACAATCAAGAAAAAAGCTGAAGTAAGCGTGTCTAAAAGTTAGATAAAATATATACAAATATCTAACTCATCGCTTCTTCGCTTTAAGCCAGTATGCAGCTGGAAAATTAGGCACGGAATTATCTATTGACTTGAGTTCGAGAATTTTGTAATCATCTCGCAGCATATATCTCAGACCATGCTCAGTAAAACGCCAGTAATCATTTGGAGCCATATGAATTGCTTGTCGGAAAGGTAAACCGAGTAACAAAATACCTCCCGAGCGGAGAATTCTAGTTATCTCCTTTAAGCCAGCAAGATAGTCATCAACATGTTCAAGCACACCAGAGCAGAACACGCAATCAAATGTGTCATTCTGAATTTGCGGCATCGATCGCACGTCAAGTACCAGATCGACATTGAACTCGGAAGTGGCTTCTGATGTGGTATAGGATGAGCATTTCTGGAAATAATCTCGATACCGTCCTCCGTCATTATCTTCGTCAGTATCGCTGCCAATAGAAAGAACACAGCCCTCAATATTTGCTGCATGATACTTAAGCCACTGGTTTGATTCTTGTCTTGACTGTGAGGCTTTCGACAAGGTAGTGACTTTTAGAGTGTTGCGCCTATCAAAAATATTTAGTATTGAAACAGGGAGGGAACGTTGCGCTAGTACTTTAATCATAAAGCAATATTCTTAACTTCCAAAATGAGTTTTTAGTAGAATTCAGAGCGATCGATTTAAGTACTTAAAATTCTGCTCTGTGAAAATTTAATTCTTTTTAAGAACTTATTCTCTCAACTACAAAAGGCATGGCTAGACGGTATACCAACCATCCTAAGAGCAGCCCTAGTATGGCAAGAAGACTCACAAGCCAAAATCCAAATGGATTTGATACCACACCTGTTGTCGTTAACTCCCGCGTCGTTACTAGTAAAGGAGTGACTGGATTCAGTTGCACAAGTTTTGCTAATCCTCCTCCGTTAGGAAGTGGATAAACTACTGGCGTTAAAAATAGCCAAAAGCCAGTAATGTAAGTAATCCCTTTGAGAATGTCGTTATATAAAACTCCTAGAGGTGCTAGTAGCAAACCGAAACATGTTCCTAGTATGATTAAGTGAATTAATGCTACTGGCGCTAAAATTGCAGTCCAACTTACTGGGATCTGATACCACAAAAACAACGCTATAATTAAAATTAACTTAATAGCAAAACTAAAAAATATCTGACCTAGTTTAGCTAGAATCAGTGCTTCTCGCGGAAAATTAATTTTAACCAACATTTGCTTTGCACTAGTAACTGCTTGAATAGGGCTAGTTAGTGCTTCTACGAATGTCTGCCAAAGGGTCATGCTAAACATCACGTAAGCTGGATAAGGCATGTCTGTTGCTCCAATATTTACGATATTGGTATTGTTAGCAAAAGTGAAGCCCAAAGCTGTGATAATAGGTGGAATTACAGCCCAGCAGATGCCAAGTAAGGACTGGCGATATTGAGCGCTAATGTCTCGTACCATTAACTGCCATGCTAGTTCCCGAGAAGCAAGTAGATCTCGCGCCATCTCTTGACATAGCCGAACCGGATTTCTCAGTTGGCTATCGGGCTTATAAACTACTTTAGACAATTTTTGGTTAACTAATCGAGTCATCTGCGGCTGTTTACCCCTTGTTTTATATATAAATTAGCTAGAATTCTAGATTAGCTTTTTAGTTTCTCAATCTAAGTTTTAATCTCTTCGTGAGTTGGTCAAAAATAAACTTTTTTCAATATTGGATAGTTTTAGATGTTATTTACATGCTATTCTGGAGAGTGAATGATGTCGATACCATAAAGTTCAGTCCTAAGAGATTTGAATGACATTCATTTCTAAGGTTGTAAAGATTGCTAAATTTTGTTCAAAAAATACACTGTTCGCACCGAACAAAATGAGAAAATAACGAATGCTAGAGCCGGAGCTTCTATTGAGTCAATTGTGTCTTTACCTATAGCTATTGAATTTTCACAAAAATATCTCCATAATTGTATTCCTGGCGAGAACGAAAACTATTAGGAAAAGACTGAAGAAATTCTTTGACGGGTAACCATTCCTGAAATGTAAATAGTAACGTTTCTGCTGGCGTAATATTAATATGTAATTCTCCAAGGTGCGACAAATAGTCAATACAGGCAAGAGTTTTATCAATATTATCTCCCTGAAGATGGTATTCAAATGAAATTAGGGGTATTGGTTGTGTTAATCCCTTTAAAACTTCATACTCCCATCCCTCAACATCGATCTTGCAGTATCGTGGTTTGCCAAATTTAGCGATCGCGCGATCGAGAGTCACTACAGGTACATAAACACTAGATACAACTTCACTTACTGTCCAATTCTGGTCTAAGCTTGAGTGAGCGTGGTGAGTATGAACGTACAATTCAGTAATCCCAGGTTCTGCACCAACGGCGCATTCACATTTAGTCAATTTGCTACGATAGCGACTGCATCGTGCTGCAAGTTCTTTCATACAGTTAGGTTGTGGTTCAAATGCTACTACTCTCATACCGGCTTTGAAAAGTGCTTCTGTCTTCTCACCAATGTTTGCACCAATATCGAAGCATAGGCTGTCGGGTTCTAATAGCTGAGAGTAGAAGGTGACTTCTTGATGAAATTTTACTAGACGCTCTTGTTTTAGCAATCGCCAATATAGGGTTCGAGCTGGGTGATACAACCGATTAGACTGATATAGATGTTTTATGGTAGAAAGGTTTGCCATATCTCAATTCCTAGTAATTTTGTAGCCTGCTCCAGGCATGATAAGTGTATTGTCAGTACACAGTTCAACCTTTTCAGAAGGTGTAGACAAATCTTGTTTTCTTTCCAGCATCTCAGTTATGAGTTCTCTAGCTTTGGCTACTGCAACCTGCCAATTTAGACGCTCTTGGTATTCCGATCGTGTAGCTTTTGCTAGCCGAATATATAGATCGAAATTGCGAAAAGTCTCTTCGATGTATGCAGCATATGTAGAAGCGGGCGTGCTTGCTGGAAAATATACACCATTTTTTCCGTTTTTAATAATGGTGGGAATACCACCCACGGAACTCGTAACGCAAGGAATACCAAATGAACAAGCTTCACATAGAACGCAACCGTAAGCCTCTGCACGGGCTGGATGAACCAAAAAGTGAGATTGTTCGAGTAGATGCTGCAACTTTGTACTGCCTTCACTGGTAAACTTATCTACCCGCCCGTGAATGCGAACTTTATGACTGATTGCTGGATCGACTGCGAAGTCTGAACCGATAATATCCAACGTCGTAGGAATGCCCCTCTGATTTAGAATCCGACAAATCTCAACAGCGGTATCACCACCTTTGCGTTCCCACTCAATACCAATAAATAGTAAGCGGCACAAATCGCGCGATCTGCCAGTGATATAGCGCTCAGTATCTTCTGAACTCACTACAAAATCATGGTTCGCACCAAATGGTACCACTGCGACTTTGGCAGATGGAATACCATAAGTTGAAGTCGCAGTTTTATACGAACATTCAGAGGAAAATATATTTAAGTCTGCACGATTCATTGCCTTACACTCGTGCTTATGAGCCCACTCAACGCTTCGGGGATGAAGATTTGAGTATACTTTGTAAGCGTCTTGTATGTCAGCAAAATTAGCATCTCGCCAATAGACAAGTGGAATACTAGGCGGGAAGTGAGCCATCACAGTAGAATCTTGAGCGAGCAAAACATCTACTTTTCGATCGGCAACTAGCTGCTCCGCCTGCCGCGCCATTTGCGCTAGAATCACAGGATGGTATTTACCATAGGCATGTGGAGTAAACACTTTTAATCGATTAAGTACTTTAATACCCGTGTTCACAGACTGAGCTATTAAGTTCTGTTGAACTGGACCAATATATTCAACTCGATCTCCTTGAGCTTCAAATTCTTTGAGAACATGCCATATAATCCCAGAAAATGCTCGGCGGCGAATCTCTGGATCTGCTAAATTCCATCGAGAAACAAATCCAATTCTCATTATTAACCTACTACAATCTTTTTAGTTGCTTGTGAATTAAACTAGTTTTTAGTTAAAAGTTAAAAAATTGCGATCGCCAATCAGTATAGGTAAATCCATACTATGCTTGATATACATACATACGCTCGAAAGACTTCACTTTTAAAGTTTGGAGAAACGTTACACTCATGATAGCTGTTAAGCTCAAACTTTGTTGATATGGAAAAGTTCTGATATTTTATGAAGGATAAGCGACGCTATGAATATATGGCGGTTCTATTTGAATTACGAACATCTAATTGGGACATCTAATAATAGTTAATATTGGTTAAATACGCCTGCAATATACTATTCAGTTTGCAGTTAGTTGAGAAGCCTATAAAAATATCTATAAGTAATAGAACTTATCTTATTCTTGAAGTTCTACAAAAAACTTACCATGTTCTCCACACAATAATTCTTCCACGGTAGAACTACTCTCAATAATTTGTTGTCGATCGCCTGAGTTGCTCATAGGAAACAGAAATAATTTATGTTTTCCCATATACCATAACCGTCGATTACAATAAGGACAGTAAATAGGTGGAATGTTTCGATCTTGTCCACAGTGCTTTTCAAGCATAAAAGAGTATAG
This sequence comes from Chroococcidiopsis sp. [FACHB-1243], assembly GCF_014696895.1. Classification (NCBI taxonomy): domain Bacteria; kingdom Bacillati; phylum Cyanobacteriota; class Cyanophyceae; order Chroococcidiopsidales; family Chroococcidiopsidaceae; genus Chroococcidiopsis; species Chroococcidiopsis sp. [FACHB-1243]. The sequence continues at coordinate 80,388 of NZ_JACJQX010000010.1, forward strand.
TTGAATAAGGATAAGTGTTGATGGCAACGAGTACTTTACTTTGAAATAAAATAATCGTTGTCATACTTGTCTTTTGCGATCGGTTATCATATTTCAACATTTATCACCTTTAACTCAAATGAAATTACTATCTCGTGTGCGCGTAGTAATTTCATTTAAACTATAAATATCAGTTTAATTTACCAATAGCTAACAATCGGGAATGATTAGTAAATATATTATTAAATTCACGGTTTGTTTAAAAGTAATATAGATTAATGACTTATTGGATTTATTTTGTTTAAGTCTAAATTTAAAGGGTTGATTTAAAAAACATTATAAATGATGAAAGCAAAATCTATTTTTTTCAGACTAAATATGCAGTAGCTCGTAGAAATAGCTACTACCCAACATTTTATACCAAGTGGTTCAACTCAATATCAGGCTAATTGTCTAATGTCCGAAGCTCTGAAGGAACGCGCTCGGCGATCGCATACCAAACAGAAAGAATTTGAGCGTCAGTCAAGCGCTCTATATGATTAATAAAAATCTGACAAAGCAGGTCAGTATTATTATTAGCTAATAATGAAATTGTAGAGAAGTTAGCATTAGCTACGGTGTAACTCAAATGATTTTCGTTTGAGTTTTGAAACAGCGACTGCCCATACACAATTGGTTCTGAAGTATGACTTTCAGACTGTAGCTTTTGCTCATTTATTAGTAAATCAGATGTAGGTACGATAGAAACAGAAATAGGTTGTTGTGGATAATTTACTGCTGTTAAAGATGAATCTTGCCCTAAAGTTTTAGCATCAATATCAATTGTAACTGTTTCGGTTTCAGGTTGAACGACTTTTTTATATTTCTGAGTAATTACCTTAGCTTTGGAGTAAGTAATTGTCTCTCCTGAACTAGCGCGACGGAGAGCCTCTTGACGAGCTACTTCAGGTGTAGAAGGAGCAGCCAAGAGATAAAGGGCAGAATTAGCAATATTTAAATGGGTAAAATTTACACATTTAAACTGTTCGCTGACCTGGATAAATTTAGTTGAAGCAGAAACACTCCAATCAAATTCAGCTTTTAGCCACTTTCGGAAACGTCCATGTTCTAACTGTTGCTTAACTGCTCTCAACTTTTGTCCGATATGAATAATATCTTGAGAGGTACGACGCATTAAACTTTTGATTTCACTGGTATTTTGCTGAATAGCGGCTCGCGTTTCACTGTCTAGTTCGGCATAGTTAAAAGTGACCATATCGGAAGTAGATGAGAGTTCTTGCAATTCAGACGATAGCTGAGTGGAAGCCATAGAAATTATTCTCCTTCTCTCAGAATTCAAAAATGCCAGAGCTATTGATCTTGTATTGAAGTATAAATTTTATTTAACAAATAGCTCTTCATATAAACAAACTACTAATTTTAAATATGCGGAGTCTATTAATTACTGTCCAGGCGGGAAAGTTCAGGTATCTTATAGCAGTTAATTGATAGTATTGCCAAGGGAGTAGTAGGTTGGTAGAGTAAAAGCTTTTCACTATATTGTTGTTATTGTAGCGATCGCTAAATTACTAATATTGGCTCAAACAGAGAACTGCGGTTTTTATCCAAGTACGTATCTTTTTTTGTGAGGGAGCGCGAAGCTAAATAAAAAATCAAAAAAGAATATTAAAATTCGCAAGAAAGCGCGATTACTACGGAATTTAAAATTCAATAATTCTGAATTAGAAAACTAGTTATACTTAAACTTCTCAGTTCTTAGTGAGCGCTCTCTCTAAAGTTATAGATAATTGTTCTTTCTGCTACAGGCAATAAGATTTTATAAACTATGGAACCGTTCCTGAACTTTCCTGTATCGACAAGCTTTATAGAGAGGGAAATAATAGAATAGTATTTACTCAAACAACGCTCTTTATTCTTTTGTTAATGAAGAAGGCAAGCATAGCGAATGCTTTATGTTATTCATGATGCTCGGGTTTGAAAAACTCAATTTTGACCGTACTCTGTTGAATTCATCCAAAATAGCTTACTTACTGGTTTAGCTCAAACTAATCGTTCTGACAATTTGAACAAATAGTATTGATTTAACAAAATTTATTATTCTTAGCTGTGATATGCAAGCTCGCCTAATTGCTTTTTACCTTCCTCAGTATCACCCTATCCCAGAAAATGATGAATGGTGGGGTAAGGGATTTACTGAGTGGACTAACGTCACTAAAGCTAAACCTTTATTCTCAGAACATTATCAGCCTCACTTGCCAGCCGATTTGGGTTTTTATGACTTGCGTTTATCTGAGACTCGTCAGGCTCAAGCAGACTTAGCTAAAGAGTATGGAATTTATGGTTTTTGTTATTATCACTACTGGTTCAATGGCAAGCGTTTATTAGAACGCCCTTTTAATTATGTTCTAAATTCTGGAAAACCAGATTTTCCTTTTTGCCTTTGTTGGGCGAACGAAAATTGGACGAGAAGATGGGATGGTAAAGAGCAGAATTTGCTGTTCAAGCAAGTTTACAGCGAGGAAGACGATAGGCTACACATGCAGTGGCTTGCTAAGGCATTCTCAGATCGTCGATATATCAAAGTTGATAATAAGCCTTTATTTTTAGTGTATCGAGCTACAAAATTACCAAACCCAAAGCAAACCGTAAAAATTTGGCGTGAAGAGGCAAAAAGGCTTGGTGTTGGAGAAATTTTTCTCTGTAGAGTCGAAAGTTTTGCTAACGAACGAGAAGATCCGGGATTGATTGGTTTTGATGCATCTGTGGAGTTTCAACCCGACTGGACTCAACTAGGTTTGCCTCTGCAAAAAGGTAGGCTTTGGCATCTAGCTAGGAAGTTAGGATTAGCTCATCAAGCTTATGGAAATCACAACATATATGAGTACTCAACTGTTGTTAAACATATGCTAGCGAAGTCAAATCCAACCTATCAGCGATTTCCTTGTGTAACGCCGTCGTGGGACAATACTGCACGCCGTCAAGCTGGTGCAATAATTTTTCAAAATTCTACACCTCAAGTTTACGAGTCTTGGTTAAGAACGATTGTTGACAAAACTTTAGTCAATAACTGCTCTACCGAGAAAATTGTTTTTATCAATGCTTGGAATGAGTGGGCTGAGGGTAATCATCTTGAACCTTGTCAGAAATGGGGACATGCTTATTTAGAAGCTACTCGAATGGCACTGAGAGATAGGAAAACTGACTTTACAACCTACTTATCAAGAGAAACATGCCTAAAGTAAGCGTTATTATTCCAAATTATAATCATGCACAGTTTCTCGAACAACGCATCCAAAGTGTCTTAGATCAAACTTATCAAGATTTTGAAATTATTTATTTAGATGATGCTTCTACAGATAATAGTAATGAGGTATTTGCAAAATTTGCTAACAATTCTAGGATTCGAGCAGTTTACAATCAAACGAATAGTGGCTCTCCATTTAAACAATGGAATAAAGGAATTCGTTTAGCACAGGGAGAGTATGTTTGGATTGCCGAGTCAGACGACTGCGCAGATAAACGACTGCTTGCAGAGCTGGTTGACAAGCTAGATAACAATCCTACAGTTGGGTTAGCCTATTGCTTGTCATGGTTTATTGATGAGTGCGATCGCTCTATATTTAATAGTAAGGATTTACTCTATTTCCCTGACAAGGAACGATGGGAGAAAGATTTTGTAAATAATGGAATAGATGAATGTAGTAAATACCTAATTTTTGAAAACATAATTCATAACGCTAGTGCGGTTTTGATTAGGCGTAGTATATACGAAAAAGTAGGATATGCAGATGAATCTTTGCGGCTCTGTGGAGACTGGTTGCTGTGGGTAAAAATGCTTCTCGTTTCTGATATTGCTTTCATAGCAGAACCGCTTAACTATTACCGCGCACATTCAGAAACAGTAAGATATGAAGCTAGTAGAAATGGGGTCTTTGCTGAAGAAAGCTATCAGATTGTGCGTTATATTTTAGCTAACATAAGTTGCTCAAAAGAAGTTGTCGAGCAAGTCTGCGAAACCAGAATTCATCGGTGGTTGAAGATCGTGTTTTCCAAAAATGAGAGAATATCTTGGAAACGTCAATACAAAATCTATAAAGTTGCTAGTACAGTAGACTCAAAACTTAAGTTTCGACTTACTAAAAAAATTCTTAAAAAGCTTTTAGTAAACGTTTAGTTTTGGAGCATTCAGCATAGTTCTTGATTTTTTTGCTTGTAGCCTAAACCTTTTATCCTACGTCAGTTTGTTAGTACTGAATGAAAGAAGAATAACTTACCGACCTAAAAAAAGAAAGGATAATCTTTATGAAACTTGCAAGCTCAATCCGGTATGGCGGTCAATTAGTGGCAGCAGAAGAATGTAGTTATGATGATTTTTTATTATTAGGTCTTCATTGCCCAGAATGTCAGGAACCTGTTATTCTACGAAATACTTATCAAAGACAACTCCAAAATGGAAAAATCGTTAATATAAGTGCTACATTTGTTCATAGAAAAGCGATCGATCCAGCCACAGCTCAATTATGCCATTTGCGCGTCAGTCGTTACGATAAAACAGAGATCGAGCATCGTGCTTCAATCGCCAGGGGTCAACGAGAAAAACTCTTAAATATGTGGTTTTGGGAGGTCTTTGGTGCTTATAGTCCTTCGTTTAACATGTATAAGAATCTTTTACAAAAAGAGGGCTTTCCCAAACATTGGTCGCCAAGGCTAAAACTCTTTAAGCAATACGTTAAGGAAAATAAACAACAGATTCTCAAAACTGCCAGACTGCTTGTGGAGAAATCTCCAAGCGTTCTTGACAGAGCCACTCTACTAAATCCTTCTTCTGATGCAAAAGAGCAAAAAAATCATTTTTTAAAAGTTGCTAGGCGTGTTAGTAAACTTAATATCGAACTACACTTAGCTATTTGTTCAGAAGTTTTAGATTTCTTATCACAACCTCGCTCTAACGACCTACTCCTTAAGGTTGCAATGTTGTGCGTATTAGCAACGCACATGAGTGAAGATAGCACCTCGCTAGCAATAGAAGAAGTACTACCGATATCATGGTTTGTATCATGGCTAGTTTTCACCCCGTGGGCAGATGAATTTGCTAAATTATCTGAAAAATCTCGTCCAGAAGAACATACTACACAACAGCTCAAACAGGCAGAAAAGGCTCTGAGGCGTATGGTTAGACAGTGCAGAGCCAGAAAACAACCTTACGATGAGGCTCAGCTCAGGAAGCAGTTGCTTTCTACTGTTTCAGTTGCTAGAAATTAACTCGACTAACGTAATAACTTAGAAATTTAGATTAAAGATATAAAAGGTACTGAGGATGCAACAACAAAAGCGCGCGTTAATTACTGGCATCACAGGACAAGATGGCTCTTACCTCAGTGAGTTTTTGTTAGAGCAGGGCTATGAAGTGCATGGTATTATTCGTAGAACTTCTACATTTAATACTGACCGAATCGATCATATCTACGAAGATCCGCACCAAAAGGGAGCGCAGTTATTTTTGCACTATGGAGACTTAACTGATGGCACTACATTACGTCGCATTTTAGAAGAAGTTCAACCAATAGAAATTTATAATTTAGGCTCTCAATCCCATGTGCGCGTGAGTTTTGACTCGCCAGAATATACTGTAGATTCGGTGGGAATGGGAACGCTACGCTTGTTGGAAGCGATTCGCGACTACCAGCACAGAACTGGAATTCAGGTACGGTTCTACCAGGCAGGATCTTCAGAAATGTTTGGTTTTGTACAGGAAGTGCCGCAAAAGGAAACCACACCATTTTATCCACGCAGTCCTTATGCCTGTGCTAAAGTTTACGCCCACTGGCAAACAATCAACTATCGCGAATCATATGGACTATTTGCTTGTAACGGCATACTGTTTAACCACGAAAGCCCGCGACGAGGAGAAACTTTTGTCACTCGCAAGATTACACGCGCGATCGCTCGGGTTGTCGCTGGCAAGCAAAAAGTTCTCTACTTGGGCAATCTTGATGCCAAAAGAGACTGGGGCTATGCCAAGGATTATGTCAGAGCCATGTGGATGATGTTACAGCATCCACATGCAGATGATTATGTTATTGCAACCGGTGAAACCCACTCGGTGAAGGAGTTCCTCGATCTCGCTTTTAGTTATGTCAATCTGGATTGGCAGCGTTATGTGGAATTTGACGATCGCTACCTCAGACCAGCAGAAGTAGACTTGTTGATCGGAGATGCTACCAAGGCGCAACAACATCTGGGCTGGAAACCTTTAGTAACGTTTGAGCAACTAGTAGCCTTAATGGTAGAAGCCGACTTGAGAGCTATAGGTCAAACTTCACCTAACTGTAGTGGTACGTATGCGATCGAGGATATTGCCACAATTCGGCATGAAATGATTTCTTCCCATAACTAAAGTAGTCATAAAATGACCTGTCGAAGTCATTATTTTTTTATCTAATTGAGGTTGTTATCAACCAATGGTTACTCAATCGAGATCGGTTTTAGTAACAGGCGCTGCCGGCTTCATTGGTCGATACGTCTCCCGTTACTTTTTAAGGCAAGGTTGGACTGTTATCGGTATCGATACTTCTTCCATTAAACATGCTTCCCTACTCAACTTATCAGCCTATTACCAAATTCATCTACCAGATATGACATTAGGCGATTTGTTACAAAAACACTCTCCTCAAGTTTGTATTCATTGTGCTGGTAGCGCCTCCGTTAATTTATCTGTTACCGATCCAGCTAAGGACTTCTACGCTAATACAGGAGTGACATTTGAGCTACTTAATACTTTGCGTCTTAATGCTCCAAATTGTCGGTTTATATTTTTATCGAGTGCAGCAGTTTATGGAAATCCGCAGTCACTTCCTGTGAGTGAATTTCATTCTCCTCTGCCAGTTTCACCATATGGATTTCATAAATGGCAGTGCGAACAACTGTGTTTAGAGTTTACCAATGTTTATGGTTTACCAACTGCTAGCGCTAGAATTTTTTCAGCTTACGGTCCTGGTTTACGACGACAGGTAGTTTGGGATATTTTTCAAAAAATCATTACGCAAAGGTCGCCAACATTACAAGGAACGGGTCGAGAAAGCCGTGATTTTATTCATGCTATTGATATCGCTGCGGCTTTATTTGTTATTGCCACTACTGGCTCTATGCAAGGTGAAGTTTATAATATTGGTAGCGGTCGTGAGGTGACTATTGCAGAGTTAGTAAGTTTAGTTCTAGATACACTATGCCACGACTGTAATCCAGACTTTGATGGAGTTGTACCCATAGGTGTACCGCTTTATTGGAAAGCAGATACAACGAAATTAAGTACTTTAGGATTCGATCCAACTGTGAGTTTGGAACAGGGCATTAGCTCTTTTGCAAGCTGGTGTCGTGCGGAATTAGTAGGGGTATAACTAATAGGTCTACTATGAGGCGTAATGAGTGATATAAAAAAATTAATGTATCTAGAGGATCTCTATCTCTAAACCGAGGCAGACAGGAATATATGATTTTTTTGAGACAACAAAATAATTAGATAGATTGAGGTACAAATAAATTAATACTAACGATGAAGCTTCAACGATCTACTGCTAATACACTAATCCAGTCAAGCTCGATTAAACATACATTTATTTTTACAAATTAATTTTTTATTTTGCTATTATTTGCTATTATTTAAAGTAAGTTAAAAAGGATAGTAACACTCAGGTAAGTCATAGTTGTTTGAGTCATGCATATCTGACTAGCTGACTTCTGTTGCAGTATGAGGTTTCCAAGAAGATATTCCGAATACATTTTAGCTACCTTAGATAAGATAGGTTGGTCTTTAACAGAAATAATGAAGTTATCCGACCGTTATTTTTATTATTTTTAGCTTCCGAAATCCGCTATTGCGATCGCCAATTCTTGCAACTATCATTTTAATGTCAGCAAACCAATCTTATCGGCGCAGCGAGACAAAATCTTCTTTTTCGCACTGCTTTCGACTTAACGATAGTTCATTCTCTCTGCACCTCACTCCAACCACGTACTTGAAAGCATCTGTTAAAACATTTAACACTGAAGGAATTAGTGATGGCTGATACTAGTCTAGATAACGAGCGACTGTCCGTAGAGCATAGAGTAGAGAATAGAGCCAATGCAACCGATCTTCGGCAACTATTTACAGTTTTACTGCGTCGCCGCCTTTTGATCTTGAGTCTTTTCTGCATTCCTCTGTCCGCCTCAAGCTTTCTGGCACTGATGGCAAAGCCGACATATCAGAGTTCTATGCAGTTGCTAGTCAGCTCTAATCTTTACCAGGGACAAAACAGTAATGCACAAGGAGGAGTAGAGGAGAGTGATTTTACTGACTCAAATCTTAAAGTTGACTACACGGCGCAACTCAGCGTGATGACAAGTCCAAAGCTCGTAGAGAGGGCTGTGGAACTACTTCGTCCTGAGTACCCTAATATTACAGTAGAAGAGATCAACGGCAAACCAGCAAAAGTTAAACAATCACCGCTAAAAGTAACTCAAGTAGAAAGCGGAACAAAAACTTTGCAAACACTCAGTCAAGTTTTTGAAGTAACTTTTGTAGCAGGAGACCCTATTAAGAGTCAAAAAGTTCTTCAAGCACTACAAAATGTCTATCAAATTTATAATTTAGAACAGCAAAAATTACGCTTAACCAATGGACTTGCTTTTGTTAACGAGCAATTGCCCAAAATCCGAAAAGATGTGTCACAAGCTGAGGCGAACCTAGAAAATTTTCGCAAGCAAAATAAACTACTCGACCCAGAAGTACAGGCAAAAAATTTGTTGGATGCACTTGCGGCTGTCGAGAGCGAGCGACGAACAATTCGCGCCCAGTTTCAGGATCAACAAGCTCGCTACAATAAGCTACAACAGCAAATAAGTCGATCGCCACAACAAGCACTCATTGCCTCTCGTCTTAGCCAATCTCCTCGTTATCAGTCATTACTGGATGAAATTCAAGCACTAGATGTCACTTTAGAAAAACTGCGGGTGCAATACAGAGACGATTACCCCAAAGTTCAAGATTTACTCAAGCAGCGTCAAAACCTAATTGGTCTATTACGTACGGAAGCAGGGCGCTCTGCGGATCGATTACCTACCCAAATAAGTACCACAGAAAAATCTCTGCCCAAACAACTACAGCTTGGCGATTCTGACCGGAAGCTAGTTGATGCCTTGGTTGATGCACAGGTAGTTTGGTTTGGATTGAGTGCCCGCGACCAAAGCCTTGCTAAATCGGAACAGCAACTGCGCTCTACTCTGCTTAAATACCCACAACTATTAGCAGAGTACAACCGTCTCATGCCAGAAATTGCGATCAATCGAAAAACCCTGGAGCAACTTCTCCAGACGCAACAAAATTTGGGGATTAAAATTGCACAGGGAGGATTTAACTGGCAAATCATCCGAGATCCCGAACCTGGCGTATACATGGGAACTGGCAGAATAATGCTTTTGGTATCAGGGGCAGTATTTGGTTTAGTTTTAGGTATTGGAGCTGCCTTTCTTCTTGAAGCACTCGATGATACTATTCACTCTTGCGACGAACTACAGAAACTGAGTTCCCTACCTGTATTAGGTATTACACCAAAATTACCAAACTTTGAGCTTAAGAAGCCGTCGATCGCTCTACCTTTCTTCAAACAGCAAAGTTTAACCTCTCAACGAATACAAGCATTAAACTGGTTTCCTTTCCGCGAGTCGATGGATCTGATATATCAAAACATTCAAATCTTAGGCTCACCCCTATCCTTCAAGTCTTTGCTACTCACTTCAGCACTGACTGGTGAGGGTAAGTCAACGCTGGCTGCGGGTATGGCACTGAGTGTAGCCCGTTTACAACGGCGAGTTCTCCTAATTGATGCGGATCTACGACGCTCTAATATTCACAAACTACTGAATCTATCTAACGATCGAGGGTTATCTACACTATTGACTGAAGAAGCAGATCTACGGGAGCGGGATTGCATTCAATCTGTGCAACCTTCGCTGGATGTTTTGACGGCAGGACCAACACCAACAGATATAGTTAAGCTATTAAGCTCTCAACGCATGAAGCATCTAATCGAGTCTTTTGAACAATCTTACGATTTGGTACTCGTAGATGCTCCTCCTATATTGGGATTAGCGGATGCCAGCATTGTTGCATCACTCTGTAGTGGTACTGTGGTAGTCGAACGCCTCAATCGCGTGACTCGATTTGACCTAAATCAATCTTTAGAAGCCTTGAGTAAGCTGAACGTTATTGGAGCCATAATTAATGAGTCTAAGGAGTGTAACAGTAGGTACACTGTATATGACGGGACTTCCCAGGACAATCTAGAGCGGGGTTTTACAACTAACCCTAATTTAGCAGGTAGAGGAATTTTCTAGAATTTAGTCGTGAGACAGTAAGAACACACAGGCTGCTAGATTCTCAGATGACTTGAGAGAATACATCGTATTCCAAGAGATTTTCCAACTTAGGTTCCATCTAGTTTCACCTATAGACAGATGAGATTGCTTAAACCTTCTGCCAAAAGATCCGTCCTTTTCCATGTTTTCCTGGCGATCGCGTGTACAGCGACAGTGGTTCTTTCTACTTTCAATGATGCTGTTAGTACGTCTGATGCTTTTCAAGTTAAGGTGAGTTCAAAACAACCTGGTAACTTATTTATTGAGTCTCAGCCAGTTGACTTAATGATTCAAGTTTCAGGAAATAAGCCTGACGTTGTAGAGTATAAGATCCGGGAGCATAACGGTTCTTGGACTAGCAATGCTAAGATTCCATTACGATCTCAGGTCGATCCACTTAAAGGGATTCCGTTGCATCTTCAACTACCTAGTCGTGGATTGTATTACTTGACAGTTTCAGCCCGCGCAGGTCAGTCAAAAGTTGAGGCTAAAACCAAAGTTGGGGTGGTGTTCGATCCTAGTCCAGTTAACCCTGACTCTCGCTGGGGTTTGTTTACAATTCCTTATGATGGAGAAAACGATCCTGCTAAAGCAGCCGCTTTAGCTCGCAGCCACCGACTGTTGGGTGCTGCTTGGAGTCGCCTCAACTTTTGGCATTGGTCTTATGAAAATCTACAAGTTAAGCCGACCTCAGCTCAAGCACGGGATTTAAAAATATCTGCCGCTTCAAATCAACTTCAGCCAACAGATAAAACAGAGTCTAACAACTTTTTTCAGAAAATAGCTGCAAAAGCTGATTTTTTAAAACTGCATACTTTTTGTCCCTTGCTTAGTGCCAACAAAAATGATTCGCAGGTTTCAGTCAGTTTTAGCAAGTGGAAAGGAATAGCTCAGGCGCTGCATCGGGAAGGGATTAGCGTTATGGGCGAGTTTGCAGAAATGCCTCGCGAATTGTCTTCTCGTCCGCAGGAAACCCAAGAAACAGGCGAAGGTGCAGCAGTATGGGCGCGTGTAAAGCCGAGAGACTATCAGTTATGGAATCAACTTGTGGAGAAAACTGCGCAGGAGTTTAAGCAAGAAATTCAATTTTGGGAAATTTGGAACGAACCAGATGCTAATAACTTTTGGTTAGGAACACCAGAGGAATTTGCCGAACTGATCCGGCAAACTGCCAGAGCAGTGAAATCTGCTAACCCGCAAGCTCAAATTGTTGCATCTGGTTTTACTAGTCATGGCGTGTCCTTTCTAGATCGAGTGCTAAAGCAAGGCGTAGCTCCTCTCATCGATGTCTTTTCTTTTCACACTAATGACTTAGCCCCTTATAAAGCCTTACTCTCAAAACACGGCGTGCCAGCGGAACGTCCCATCTGGGGAACGGAAGATCCAACTTTAGTTAGTCTTAGAGGGATGAAGGAAGGATATGCACGGCAATTTCATTTCTTCCACAAACGATTTGGCACGAATTACGATAGCTTTGCTGCACTTGTAGATCGCGACTTAACGCCGCTCCCAGATGGAATTACTTACTCAGTAGCGGCGCATATTATCGGTAACGCGCAGGTAGTGGAAAGCATAGATCGCCCATCCGCGCAAATTTACGTCTTTCAAAAAGGCAACGAGGCGATCGCAACATGGAAAGTCTTACAAGCTGGTTTGAGTGGTGGAAGTGTCACTTATGCAGTAACACCTTTACCAGGTAAAACTCCTCAGCTTATTGATGCCATGGGTCGCAGCAAACCCCTAAAGCTTAAAAAGGGCGAGGTCACTCTACCAATCGACCAAACGACTTTCATCCGAGATGCAAGTAAAATTAAAATAGCCAAGTACAGCCTACCGCGAGAGAAATCCGATCCTTTACAGTACGTATTTTTAGCCAAAACAGGTAAATGGACAAAGGAATGGATGTTGGCTCAACCTGGAAAGCACAATCCTCCACCTGCGAGTGACTTCTGGCAACCTTTTCTGCAAATATTTGCAAGCAGCGAACCCAGTCCAGAAGGATACTCAGTCGAGATCCCGATTAACGTACCCAAACCCGGACGTTACCAGTTACTGTTTACGGGCATAACCACAAACTCCCTACTTGAGAAATATCGTTGGACATCACCGTTTGCATGGAGTATTGATGGAGGTCAGAAGACACAAGTTACAGCTCCACTTAAAAGCTATTGGCGTGTCAATCGACAGACACAAACTAAGAATGAATTGGTCAAACCAGAGGAGATGGCAGCTACGGGTGGTCCAGAACTTTATCAAGAACTTGGTGTTGTAGAGTTATCTCAAGGTCAGCATACTTTTCGCCTTGAGTTGACCGCAGGACGGACGACTCCAGATAAACTCTATACCACTTTTTTTGAAGGTATTGTTCTAAGACCTATTCAAGAAAGCTAAGTTTGAGAATGAACCATTAACGAGCGATCGCCCCACTGAAAGCTTGCATGAATCATTTAGCGATCGCCAATAGACCAATATTATCAGTTCCGATTAGCATCAAGCTGTAGATAAAGTTGTTCACGACTAACGCTCTTTAATATCTGACTAATAGTTACTAAACTATTCAAACCTTAGTCAAAAAATAACTAGATATGTTATTTACAAGCCCAGAATTTGCTTTTTTCTTTTTAGTGACTTTTATTATTTACTACTTGCCGTTTTTTCAAAAACAGCAACTCATAATCATCATTGCTGGAAGTTTCATTTTCTACGGATGGAACTCCTCATGGCTTACTGGATTGCTAGCACTATCAATTAGCCTTAACGCGATTGCTAGTTTTCAAATAATCAACTTATTGAACAAACGGAAAAAACACCTTTGGATGACTTTAGGCATAATAGGAAACTTGTTTATTTTAGGTTTTTTTAAATACGGTATACTTATAACTAATTTTATTACCAGTACTTTTCATATATCAAATGTTTTGACTGATAGTATTATCAGCTTAATATCCGATCTACCAGTACCTATTGGTCTATCTTTTTACACATTTTTATCTATTGGTTTACTAGTCGATCTTACTAGAGAACAAAGTTTCGTTTTAAGAGGAAGTTATAGCAAAAAAATAAGTTTCAAGCATCATCTTCTTAGCACGTCATTGTTTATTACTTTCTTTCCAAGCTTAATTTCGGGACCTATTTCAAGAGCAAGTGACTTTTATGCTCAAATTCAGCCAAAATTTTTGAAGGAGATACCTTGGCACGATGTTTTGCGATCGCTGATAATTGGCTATTATTTAAAAATGGTAATAGCTGACAATTTAAAGGATTACACGTACTGGATTAGCTTTCCTTACTATCAAAGCTTAGGAACTATGACAAATATAGTTCTATTAGTTGGCTACTCAATACAGATATTTGCAGATTTTGCTGGTTACTCATTAATAGCTATAGGTCTAGCTGCGGCTCTAGGTTATAGACTACCACAAAACTTTAATTTTCCTTATGTATCTCTCTCGCTATCAGAATTTTGGAGACGCTGGCACATTTCATTATCAACATGGCTAAGGGACTATTTATATTTTCCTTTAGGAGGGAATAGAAAAGGTAAAATTAGAACCTATATCAACTTGATAGTCGTTATGACACTAGGCGGACTGTGGCATGGAGCAACATGGAACTATGCAGTATGGGGTATTTTCCACGGTTGCGGATTAGCTTTAGAAAGATTACTAAGTATTAATAAAACATCAAAACAAATACAAGTTAGGGCAAAACCTTTTTGGCAGCAATTCTCCTTGGATTTCATTCATTGGTTTCTGGTATTTAGCTTTGTCTCAATAGGTTGGATATTCTTTAAAATAGTCAACTTTGATGCAGCAATAGATTTTTTTATTACTTTAACTAGAAATATTCATCAAAGCTTATCTCTCGATCTCATCGCTCCAACTATTTTATTCTCTTTGCCAGTTGTTATCTCCCATGTATTTTATTTTTCAACTTCTAAATATTTTGCGATCGGCAAAATACTGAGAAACGTTTCATTGAAAACTAGTATGGATTTAGTCTTAGGAATACTGCTAGCACTGACTCTTCTCGATGCTGGTAGTACTGATACATTTATATACTTTCAGTTTTAGGGGCGATCGCATGTTTTTTATTTCTAACTTAAGTTTAGTAATTCGTCCGTTATTAGTTTGTATTGCTTGCCTTATCTTATATCAAAGTTCTATATTCTATGGTTTTTTACCTTCTAGTGAAGGAATCAATCAATGGCAAGCTAATATCATTAAAGCAGAAAAATATATTTATAATCAAAGCTCAACACCTATTGTTTTAGTAGGAAGTTCGTTAGCAAATAATCTTCCTATTAAATATTTTAGCAATCGAGCAACTAATTTAGGTATGTCTGGAGGTTCTACCCAAACTGGCTTAGAGATTGTTAGAAGAAAAGACATAAAACCGCGTTTATTATTAGTTGAATTAAATGATACTATCGGTCGAAAATTAGATACTAAGTTAGTCAATCCTTTATTTCATCCTTTAACATCATTTATAAAAATTCATTTTCCGATGTTTAGGCAAGAATATCGTCCTACTAGCGTTTTAATGCAGTATTTAGAAAATGAGTATAAACAAAGAAATGCAAGAGACGTTGAACGCCAAGATGAACAGCAAGTTATTAATTCAGATTTTCGTAAAAAAATGATAGAACAGTTGGTTGAGGATCGTAATATTGAACTAGATATTCAACAAAAACAGTTGATAATAAAAGAAGCTGAGTTTATCAAAAATCAAATTGCAGATATTCAAAAAGAAGCTGTGCGAGTTATTTTATTTGATATACCTGGCGAACCAGTTGTTGATAATACTACAAAGCAAAAGCAAATTAGAGAATTACTCAAATCACTTTTTCCAAAAAACTCTTTTGAGTGGTTACCAGAATTACCCGCTGGTAAATGGATAACGAGTGATGGAATTCATTTAGTCCAGTCAAATGCTAAAGAATATGTTTCTCAACTCGATCGAATAATTAATAAATTACTGAACGAAAGTCACGACTAACTGATTTTTTCTGATTTTTTCTCCATTGAAACTCAGGTTTTAAAAGTTTAGCATAAGGGAGTTAAAACTATTTTTGGAGATGCGATCGTGCGAGCGTTAAACGTTGCTAAAAGTGCAGTAAAAAATTTTCCTTTTCACAAGCCAGGGAGATGTAATGTATGTGGAAAAATATCGTTATTCGTCTGCTTGGATGTGGATATGGCACGCAATAATATGTACTGCATGTTTTGTCGTAGCTCGTCCAGAAAAAGACACGTTGCCAAAATCATTCTTAGTGAAGTTATTCAAAATACCCCTTCTATTTCTTGTATTCCAAAAAAACAGAGCTTAAAAATTTACAGTACTGACACGAACGATGCTTTTTATAAAGTCTTACGTAATTATGACTCATACACATCCTCTATTTTTTCACCTGATATCAAAACAGGAACGGAAGTTCATGAAAGAGTATTTTGTCAAAATTTAGAGAAATTAACTTTTGACAATGAAACTTTCGATCTTGTCATCACAGAAGATGTATTTGAACATGTAAGAGATTATCAAAGAGGATTTTCTGAAGTTAATCGAGTTTTGAAAACAGGAGGTTATCATATATTTACTGTTCCTTGTTATTTTGATAGACCAACTCTTGTTCGCGTTGACACTTCTACGGATGAGGACGTATATCTTTTGCCTCCCGAATATCATGGAGATAAAATTCGCGGCAAGATTTTAGCCTATAGAACTTTTGGAATCGATCTTTTTCATCTCTTATACTCGTTTGGATTTGAGACAAGAGTGGATTTTTCTAATTACTCCGACCAAAAACTAGGAATTTTTAATAGCTATGTGTTTATTACTAGAAAGGTTTTTCATCATGAAAGTCTCTCTGTTGCCACAGTAGATCCTAGTTATTATCAACTGCATTCCAGCGGAACTTAACGTAAAACTAGTCGTTTTACATAATCAACTGAGGTAGATCAAATGAAAGGCATTATTTTAGCTGGTGGCTCTGGAACTCGACTTTATCCTTTAACTCGTGTTGTTAGTAAGCAGTTAATGTCTGTTTACGACAAACCAATGATTTACTATCCCTTATCCATACTAATGCTAGCGGGGATTAGAGAAATATTGATTATTTCTACACCTAACGATCTACCGCTGTTTCAAGAGTTATTGAAAGATGGTAGTCAGTGGGGATTAAAGTTTAGTTATATCGAACAGCCTAAGCCTGAAGGGTTAGCGCAAGCTTTTATCTTAGGTCGAGATTTTATTCAAAACGAACCAGTTTGTCTGATTCTAGGTGATAACATTTTTCATGGACATGGATTAAGTGAAATATTGACTCGTGCTTCCATGCTTCGCAAAGGAGGATTAATATTTGGTTATCCAGTCAAAGACCCGCGACAATACGGTGTAGTTGAGTTCGATCCTCGCGGACGTGCTGTCAGTATTGAAGAAAAACCTCTCATTCCTAAGTCCAAGTATGCAGTACCTGGAATCTACTTTTATGACTCTCAGGTGGTGAAAATCGCTACGAACCTTAAACCTTCTGCTCGTAATGAGTTAGAAATTACAGATGTGAATTCGGTTTATCTCAACCGAGGTCAGCTAAGAGTAGAGGTTCTGGGTCGAGGATATGCTTGGTTAGATACAGGTACACACGAATCGTTGCATCAGGCAGCTAACTTTATTCAAACTTTAGAAGAACGGCAAGGACTAAAAATTGCTTGCATTGAAGAAATTGCCTATCGACAAGGATATATTGACTCAGTTCAGTTGCGCTACCTTGCTAAACCTATGCTCAAGAGTAGTTATGGAAGATATTTGATGGAGCTTCTAGACGATGAATCTCATGTTATGACGACGCTCAGCGAGCTAGAGCAGGCATTTTATGCGCTTAAAGGATAGAACCATGAGAGTTATAGAAACTGCCATTCCTGACGTTCTCATAATTGAGCCGCATGTGTTTGGAGATAACCGAGGCTTCTTTTACGAAAGCTATAACGAAAAGGCTTTCTGGGAAAAAATCGGCATTTCAGCTCGTTTTGTCCAAGACAATCATTCTCGCTCTACCAAGAATGTACTGCGTGGTCTGCACTATCAAATTCAGCAACCTCAAGGCAAGCTTGTAAGAGTTGTACAAGGAGCCGTATTTGATGTTGCGGTAGATTTAAGAAAGCAATCGAAGACTTTCGGTCAGTGGGTAGGAGCCTTCTTAAGTGCAGAAAATAACCAGCAGCTTTGGGTTCCTAAAGGCTTTGCTCACGGGTTTATGGTACTCACTGAGTACGTAGAGTTTTTATATAAAACCACAGATTATTATGCTCCACAGCACGAACGCTGTGTTTTGTGGAACGATCCCGATCTGGCAATTGCTTGGCCTGTTGAAAATGAGCCAGTTCTATCTGCCAAAGATCGAGCTGGGAAATTGCTACGAGACGCAGAGGTATTTGTATGAAAATTCTCTTGACAGGTATAACTGGGCAAGTAGGTTGGGAACTACAGCAAACCTTAATGCCTTTGGGTAAAGTCATCTCTACAGGACGCAGCACTAGTCAAAGAGCGCTGCAAATGGATTTGGCTCAACCAGACACTATTCGTCGGACGCTGCGCGAAGTTAAACCTACCTTAATTGTTAACGCTGCTGCGTATACTTCTGTGGACAAAGCTGAATTAGATTCGGATACAGCAATGGCAGTCAATGGAATTGCCCCTGGCATCATTGCAGAAGAAGCAAAATCGCTAGGTGCAGCAGTCATTCACTATTCAACAGACTACGTGTTTGATGGTAAAAAAAGTACAGCATACACCGAGCTGGATTTACCCAACCCTCAAAATATTTATGGTGAAACCAAACTCGTAGGCGAGCAGGCTATTGAGGCAGTGGGTGGCTCGTATTCTATCCTTCGCACTAGTTGGGTATATAGCCGATATCGAAACAATTTTCTGCTGACAATCCTGCGGCTAGCTCAGGAACGAGAGGAATTACGAGTCGTTAACGACCAAGTTGGATCTCCCACCTGGAGTCGCTTAATTGCTGAAGCTACAGCACAAATTTTATTTCAAGCCACAAAACAAAATCTATATGATTTCTTAGCTCATAAAAGTGGGATATATCACTTGAGTGCTACAGGACAGGTTAGTTGGTATGATTTTGCTAAAGCGATTCTCGAACAAGAGCGAAAGTTTAACACGTTCAAGTTACAGAGGTTAGTCGCGATCGCCTCAGAGCAGTATTCTACACCAGCAAAGCGACCGGCTTATTCTGTATTGAACAATCAAAAGTTATCTGATACATTCGGGATCGTATTACCAAACTGGCAAAGAACCCTACAGTTGTTACTGACTCCAGAAGCGATCGCAAGTTAACTGCTACAGCCCTTTCTGGTTGAGAACTATTGAAAACTATCAGGGTGTTTTGGCATCGCGCTTCAGCTCTTAAAATGCTGACTGAATGCTAGTTTGAGATTTAACTTTTCGATCTACAGACTACCTCAAACTGAGCGATCGTCACGATACTTCACCTTAAGAACTACTCTTCCAATGCTGTCAATTGTAATCCCACTTTTCAACGAAGAAGAGAATATTCCGAAGCTCTACGAGCGTATCGTTGGTGCTTCCCCTACTTGGAATTCTGCGTTTGAAGCCATCCTCGTAGATGATGGAAGTACCGATCGAACTCTTTCTCTTTTACGCAAACTCTATCAAAAAGATTCACGTTTTAAGTAT
Source organism: Chroococcidiopsis sp. [FACHB-1243] (assembly GCF_014696895.1). Classification (NCBI taxonomy): domain Bacteria; kingdom Bacillati; phylum Cyanobacteriota; class Cyanophyceae; order Chroococcidiopsidales; family Chroococcidiopsidaceae; genus Chroococcidiopsis; species Chroococcidiopsis sp. [FACHB-1243]. The sequence goes on from NZ_JACJQX010000010.1 coordinate 99,471, forward strand.
ATTAGTTTTTCTCGTAACTTTGGTCATCAAACAGCGGTCAGTGCAGGTCTTCGGTATACAACTGGCGATGTGATAGCTGTCATGGATGCTGACTTGCAAGATCCTCCTGAAGAACTTTACCGCTTTTTAGATAAGTGGCGGCAAGGATATCAAGTAGTTTACGGAGTTAGAACTAAAAGAAAAGAAAATATCTTCAAACGCTCTGCTTACTACATTTTTTACCGCATACTAGCGTGGTGTTCGTCTATTAAGATCCCCTTAGATTCAGGAGATTTTTGCATTATGGATAGAACCATCGTGGATTGGTTGAATGTCATGCCCGAACGCAATCGTTTTGTCCGAGGACTGCGCTCTTGGATAGGTTATCGGCAAATTGGTATTCCCTACGAACGACATAAGCGTTTTGCTGGAGAGGTAAAATATACGTTTCAGAAACTTTTGCGTCTTGCCCTGGATGGCATGATTGACTTCTCCTATCGACCTTTACAAGTTAGTGGCGTTTTTGGTCTATTTATTTGTTTCTTTTCCTTAGTAAGTATTGTATTCTTTTTCCTTCATCGAATTTTAGGATTTAGGGTTTTCGGCTATTCTCCTCAAGATGTACCAGGCTTTACATCTTTGATTTTAGCAACTCTATTTCTTGGAGGCGCTCAACTAACAACGCTGGGACTTTTTGGTGAGTATCTAGGGCGAATTTTTGATGAGGTGAAGCAACGCCCACTCTATATTGTCAAAGAACAGGATGGTTTTGAAACTAAAAAAGAGGCTTACAATACTGCAACACTTCTCCCAGGAGATATTAGAATTTGAAACGCAATTCACTAGTTTGGCTAGGATGGTTAATTAGTTTTATTTTTCTCTACTTTGTTTTCCGTAGATTGGATTGGGTGTCGGTAATAGAGGCTTTTAATAAAGTTTCTTTATCCACTCTCATAACGATGGTAGGAGTATATTGTTTAGGATTCATCATCAGAGCGTGGCGCTGGAAATTTTTACTTCCTCATAGAGTTTCTATGGGTGACTCTTTGGGGGCAGTAGTTTTAGGATATGGAGCCAATAATATCTTACCAGCTCGTTTGGGTGAAATTGTTAGGGCGCAGGCGATCGGTAAAAGTTGTCAAATTAGTCGCTCTTTTGCTCTAGCTAGTATCCTAGTCGAACGTATTTTTGATGGTTTAGTGCTAGTAGGATTGTTATATTTGGGAACGAGAGATAGCAGCATTCCTACATGGGTTTCGTCAATAGGAGTTTTAGGACTTACTATCTTTGGAGGAGCGTTAACAATAGTCATGCTGTTAACTTTGACTCGTTCTCTATGGGATACAAAAACTAATATTTTACCTTCGACAAAGTTACAAAATTTTCTCCAGCAGTTTGCCAAAGGATTAACATTAGTGTGGCGAACTCCATTCCTTCCTTTAACTATATTAGGATTGAGCCTTGCTATTTGGTTAGTGGAGGGAATCGTGTTCCATATTGCTATTCAAGCTTTTGAACTCGAAGTGCCACTAACAGCTCCTTTATTTGTGATGGGGTTAGTCAACTTAGGCATCCTAGCTCCAACTGCTCCAGGATATTTAGGAGCTTTTCAATATTTCGGAACGCTAGCTCTAAATGTTTGGCAAGTGCCATCAGAAACAGCTTTAGCCTGTATTGTAGTCATTCATGCCTGTCAGTATTTACCTATAACAATTTGGGGATTGAGCTACATTCCTTACTTTGGCTTTACGTCATTAACAAAGCTGAAAAGTGAAATCGAGTAAACCTAGCTTTTACGCAGAGCAACTTTTAGACTGCAATTACAAAGCCCGAATAATTCAGTCTGTATCTAAATAACAAAAAGAGATTTGAACAAAGCAATGAATCTATTAATTATCGGAGGTGGTGCAACTGGCTTAGCATCTGCCTACATCGCAGCTAAACGTGGTGAAAAAGTAACTTTATTAGAGGCTTCTAGTAAGCTAGGAGGACTATTATCAACTTTTGACATTGGAGGAACAAAGCTCGAATGCTTTTATCATCACTTTTTTACTCACGACGCAGAGATTAACTGGCTACTAAAAGAACTAAATCTTTCTCAAGATGTGCGATTTGTTGAAACAAAAATGGGCATGTATCGTTATGGAAATATTTATCCCTTCACAACAACAAAAGATTTATTACAATTTCCAAAATTAAGCTTATTAGATAAAATTCGCTTTGGACTAACTAGTTTATTTCTATCTAAACAAAGAAAGTGGCAAAAATATGAAAATATTTCTGCTTTAGAGTGGTTTTATAAGTGGGCAGGGAGACGGGTAACTAATACTATTTGGTATCCAATGCTTGAAATTAAATTTGGTGAATACGCCGCTAAGATTCCACTTGCTTGGATGATTGGACGGATGACACAGAGGTTGAAATCTCGCTCCAAAGGAAAAGAAAAACTAGGATATTTAAAGGGAAGTCTACAAAGATTAGTTGATGCGCTTGAGTTGAAACTGAGAGAAAAAAAAGTAATTATTTTCAAAAATACTCTAGTCACAGAGCTACTCTTCGAGAACGATCGCGTTATAGGTGTAAAAACTCCTCAAGGAGAGTTTAGAGCTGATAAAATATTAGTCACTATTCCCACAATTTATTTAGCTAAGCTCATTCCAAGCAAATTTTCTAACTATCGCAGACAGCTAGAAAAAATTGAATATTTTGGGGCTGTCTGCGTCGTTGTTGTTACAGAAAAACCTTTAAGTAACATCTATTGGTTAAATGTCGGAGATCCTGGTTTTGATTTTGGAGGCGTAATCGAGCAAACGAACTTTTTATCTCCAAAGGAATATCAAGGGTTACACGTCACGTATTTATCTAGATATGCTACTTGGAGGGAACCAATATTATCTAAAAGCGATCCAGAAATTATTAGTCTTTTTAAGAAACAGCTACAGTCAATTTATCCCGATCTAGAAACTAAAGGAATTAAAGATATCCAAGTCTTTCGCACAAAAACAGCTGCTACGGTTTGCGATAAAAATTTTTCTGACAAGATTCCAGCTTACAAAACTCCAATTCCCAATCTTTATATAGCTAGCATGGCACACGTATATCCAGATGAAAGGAGCGTGAATAATAGTATAAAAGTAGCACTCAATGCAGATGCTGTATTGCAAATTTCTTAAAACTAATTCAATATCGAGTTAGTTAAAACTAAAAACTTCTAATAAAAAATAATTTTCGATTCAATATCAAAGGATGAAATGAATACTCTACTTAGTTTTAAGCATCATAAAAAGAGTTTTGCTCTCATCATTTTATTAGTTGTCGCATTTTTTTCTTCTTTTCCTTGGTCATTTTATGGTATGAATTGGAGAGATTCAGCTTTATACTTTCATCTTGGCAATAGATTACTTCATAATGACTTTCCCTACAGAGACTATGTATTTCAAGTAGGTTTTATACCCATTATCTTTGACGCTTTCTTCCAAAATATTTTAGGTCAAAGTTACTATGCTAGCTTGTTCGCCGCTTTTATAGTTAAAACGACTAATTTGCTAGTTTATTATTTCATATTTCGTCAATTCTCATCTCAGGTTATATCAGTAGCTCTTTGTAGTGGATTTGCCTTGATGAACTCTTCACTAGTTCATTGGAGTACTTCTTATGTATACTTATTTTTGTCGATTTCCGCTCTTTTCATTATTCTTGGATTAAACAAGCTAGAAAAAGGAAGTTCTACTTTATCATTTCTATATATTGCTATTTCTGGATTCTCTCTTGCTCTCGTTATAGCAGCGCGTCAGAGCAATGGAACCCTTTGCATATTAGTAACATTAGGAGTTATCTTAATTTATTCCTTACGGAATCCAAAAAAATATTTACGTACTCTAACTACTCCTTTTATTACAGGTATTCTATTAGGTTTAGGATCATTAGTTTTATTCTTAGCTCTGAATCAAGCACTTCTTCCAGCCTTTCAACAAATTTTTTTAGATGCATCTGAGAAAAAGAGAGTTGGTGGTTTTGCTGCATTAATAGATGTTTTCTTAGGTGGTATTAAATTTGATTCTTCTATTAAAGAAGTTGTCAAAGTTGTTGTTATTCCTATATTATTATCTGCAATAGTCTTTAGATTAATTCAGTATCCGACCAAAGCAAATTCTAAATATAATGTAAACTTAATTGGGATATTGCTACTTCCTTCACTATTACTGATTGGAATTAGTATTTCACTGATAGGACATTTAATAAATACCCATAATTTACCAACTATAATTGCTAGTACAGCTCTTTTATTTACCTACGATTTACCAAGTACATTCTTTAGCTTCGCTCTTTTAGGAAGTTGTATTTTTCCTAAGTTCAGCCAGAAACTTTTAGGAGTACCAGAGCCAATTTTTCCCTTATTAATAGCTCTCACCCTTGGCTCGACCTGGGCTATGCAGATGTCGTGGCCTGGTAGAGCATATTTAGACTCTGTAATGTTGATGCCACTAACTATTATAACTATATTAATGTCATCTAAGGTTCCTACTTACTGGAAAAAAAGCTTTTGCTTACTATTTCTTGGAATTATAGTTATTATATTTACCGTGTCTCAAATAGGAAGATTTAGTAACAAGGGTTTATATGAAGATGTTCGCTATTCTCTAGATTCACCAATGACAAAATTTATTCAAGTTCCAGAAGATAAAACTGTTGCTTTCTCAATGCTACGTCAAAATATTAAACCAGGTGAATCTTGTTTTATCTATGGTTCAGCACCTGTTCTTTATACCTTATTGCAGTGTAAGAATCCAACATTAGTCGATACTACATATAGTGATTTTTATACTTTAAACGATATTAAAAAAGCCATTGCTTCACTTAGAAGAAATCCTCCAGAATGGATTATTAGTACAGTCGGCGCTCGTCCAATTGATGATACTTTTGACGGCTCGCCAGATTTCTATGGCGTATTTAACCAAGCGGCTCCAAAGGAGTTACATGGATTTATCAAAGAATTCATTAAAGACTACCAACTAGTAAGTACAGTAAGAGAGTTATTTCCCAATGGTAAAGATTTAAAAAGTAAAGATCTTGATGATATGCTCGATCTACGTTTATACCGATATACAAAATGAAGATTGAGTAAAATTTTTTCTACTAATAGGCAGATTACTTTTTATAAAATATGCATTTACTGAATAGCCCATTTTTGTCTTAGCAAGTTCATTGTCGAGATAAAAATATGGTGAGAACGCTTGTATTTTAATCTGATTTTTGTTTGCGATCGCTACTATCATTCATTGACGATCTCTAGCCTCAATTTTTTATATTTATCATGCTTTATTATTATTGTATTTATTGCGCTAACAAAATCTGTATATTAGAATTAAATTAATCGACAATAAGTTCTAGATGCAAGTTTCTACCTTATATAGCAGTCCTATTTGTTTCGTGAAAAAAATTAAGTACAGTAGGGTGTGTCAACACGTCGCGTAACGCACTCCTATACGAATAAGTGGTGCGTTACGCCATCATGCTAACACATCCTACCTAGATTTCAAAAATTCAATATGAGTCCTATATCTAGATATTGTCAAGTATATTTTGATTGTTCTAAAAGTTAGTCCAAAGCATAAGTTTAATGTTTGCATGTGCTATCAATCGAGACTTGAATTGTCTCAACTATTTAAGCAATATCGTCCATTGTCATCGCCGCTAACTAAATGCAGGCGTTAAATTTATTCGAGCTAATAATCTCAAGAGGAAAAACTAGAAAGTTTCACACCTATAGACTACTATTTTCAATAGCTCAGCCTCATCTCAAGCACTAAATATCTTCTAAAACAAGGTTGTTAACAATGATTGAAGTATTGGCGGGAGCGATAATTCTCTATTCTACTTTTGAACGAAGCCCGACTTCCGAAGGCTGGATAACTCGTGGTTCTCGTGCTAGTTGGGTTATTGGGGGTACATCTGGTACTCGCTCCATTCGAGTTCAGCATCCTGGTCCTACAAACTATACATTTGATGATGCATGGTCGAGTCCTCTCCTAAATACTACTCCCCTGCAATGGTATCGGCTCTCGTTCAACAGTAAAGCTCCTGGAACGACTAATAACCCCGGAAGTGTCGGTTATGGATATTGGTCGGCGACGTTCTATGACAAGCAAACTGGCAACCAATTACCAGATGCTACATTCTCTAGTGTTTTTCAGTCGAACAACTGGGTGCATAATGAATTTCGTTTCCGAACCAAAACTACTGTTGGAGCGAACGGGAGCCTACTACCAGTTCAAATGAGAATCAATTTTCACTCGCTCGGTTCGCAGCCTCTTTTTATTGATGATATTACCGTACAGTCAACAACTTCCCAAGAAGTAGCACAGTGGGCTGACGGAATTTATAATAGCTTTCCTGCCAAACTGAATTATGTTCCCAAAACCAGCCGATGGCAACGTATTCCGCTCGCGATGCAAAAGTTACGAAATGGGCAGAATCTCCGCATCGTTATGCTCGGAGACAGCATTCAGAATGATACAGCAACAGCACCTATCGATGTCTTTTTAGAACGTGAGTATCCTGGTAGTAAAGTTGAAATTATCCCCTCTGTAATAGGTGGTACGGGGGTTCAGTACTATAAAAATTGCGTGCAGGACTGCATACTGAAATATAAGCCAGATCTGCTGATAATTGGAGGAATCAGCAATGGCAATAACATAAGTGATTTCCAAAGCGTAGTTAACCAAGTGAGAGCTAGCGATCGCGTCACTAAGCACAAAACCGAGATCTTGTTGTTGACGAAAGCATGGAGTCCTAACAACTATCCTAACCCAATTGACTATCAACTGAATCCAAGTATTAAGGAACTCGATCAAAATCCGATAAATAATTCGACAATTCCTAACGATTATCGCGGTAACTTATTGTGGTTTGCTTATGCAAATAATCTAGAATACTTGGACATGACAGGAATTCAAAGTGAGTTTATCTATGGATCGGCTACCGCTGCTGGTCTCGGTTCACCAGACGCTAACGGTAATCCATATAGCATTTGGATGCGAGATAATTACCACTTAAATGATTATGGAAAACAAATACTAGGAAGGATATTGGAGACATACTTCAGTCTATAAATCTATTGTATTAAATACGAGCAGGTAAAAAATCTGATAGCGATCGCAAAACTTGAAATCTGTATGAGCGATCGGCTAGCCTTCGCGATCGTGCTTCTACAGCAATCTTACTCAATCAGTAGTAGATCTCCTACAGATAAAGCTTTAGTTACGACTTACGACTTATGACTTACGGCTTATGCGCAGGTGGTAGATCTTGATACAGATGGAGCAGGCACTCAGTTGTACCGTAAAACATTATGACAACTCTATATGCGAGCGATCGCAAAAGCTACAGAATTGAAAATTATTATGAAATAAAAAAGTTACATGCAAGTAAATGATGTAGTGGAAACAGATTCGCTCAAGCGAGTGTTTGGATTGCCAACTCTGGTTGTCTATGGAGTAGGTGACATTCTGGGTGCGGGAATTTATGCAGTAGTCGGAAAAATTGCCGGACTTTCCGGTACGTTGGTTTGGGCTTCGTTCTTGACCGCTATGATTGTCGCGGCATTTACCGCTTTAAGTTACGCCGAACTGGGCAGTCGATTTCCACAAAGTGGTGGAGTCGCCTGTTTTGTCCACAGGGCATTTCGCATTGACTGGCTCTCAATCTTAGTTGGCTGGTTAATGTTTTGTACCTGCTTGGTTTCAATGGCAACGCTGTCGAAAGCGTTTGCTGGCTATCTCAACGCTTTTGCACCAGCTATTCCAGATTGGCTGATTATCCTAGCGCTTTTTTCTGTGCTGGCATATGTCAATTTTAGAGGCATGAAGGAATCCTCGGCGCTGAATATTTTTTGCACGTCTGTCGAGGTTTCGGGTCTGGCGATCGTCATTTTGGTTTCAACCTTGTTTTTGAGCGGTGGTGGCACGGTTAATCCTGCGGCTGTTCCCAACGCGCCAGCAATCGGTTGGACGGCAGTGATTCAGGGAGCAGCACTGGCTTTCTATGCCTTCATTGGATTTGAGGATATTGTCAATGTGGCGGAAGAAGTCAAAAATCCCGAACGCAACGTGCCAAGAGCAATCTTACTTGCTTTGGCGATCGCGGGTGTCGTCTATATACTTGTCTCCTGGCTAGCAATTCAGGTACTCAATCCCTCAGAGCTTGCCGCTTCCAGCGCTCCGCTACTGGATGTCGTGCGTCGAGCGCAGCCCAATTTTCCCCAGGTCATTTTTACAATCATTGCTCTGTTTGCCGTACTCAATACGGCGCTGCTCAATTTTGTCACGGCATCGCGGCTGTTGTTTGGGATGTCACGTGAAGGATTGCTACCAGCTTGGTTAGGAAAATTACATCGACGTAGAGCCACGCCTTATCGAACGCTGTTGGTCATTTTACCCATTGCCATTTTTCTAGCGCTCTCTGGGACACTGCAATTTTTAGCAGGAACCACTGCCACCTTGATTCTGGCAATGTTTTGTCTGGTCAACCTTTCACTACTGTCGATCAAACGTCGAGAACCTGAAACTAGTGGGTTTCGGGTTCCCTTGATAATTCCGGCGATCGCATTACTGTTCGATCTCGTTTTGGTGGCTTTTGCTTCTCCCTCAAGTCACATTTTGGCTTTGATATTTGCAGGAATTGGAATGCTTTTAATTCTGATCCAAAAAGCTTTCAAAAGAGGACACATACCAAGCACCTAGTTCGCAAATTAGTTTGCAAAAAGGCGATCGCTCCATACTGATTTCAGTTGCTGGTCGTAGCTCGATAATCTGGGTATCGAGCTACGACCATTATTTCGCCATCATACCAATAGCGTCCGGCTTCTAAATCTGCTACAAACATCTCTAACCAAACTCGAAAACTAGAAGCCACTGGATAAAGTCCATTACATTTACGATTTTCAATAATTTGACCGACATTCCCACCTAGCAGTACAGCACTCAAATCCAGAAAATAGGCATCTCCACAACCATCAGAGGTGAGAGGAATAAATTTCTCGCTCCAAGTGGGAATTGTCTCACCACTGTCGAGAGTTACCCATTGATACTCTGGTTCTAAGTTTTCAAACACATCTAGCCAAATTTTCCATTCTTCCCGTAGGCGAGATAAGGGCAAGAATCGGTGTAGATTATAGAGCGATATAACTTGCTCTAATTCTGGTTTGTCATACCACGCCCATTGTCCATCATGAATGCGATAAAACGCCTTAACATCTTCTGGTAAAGACACACCTAGAAAACTTTCTGTTTCTTGGATCTCTGCTTCTGTCGCACCAGGTTTCAGACTGTCCAATAATTCAGGTGCATTGACTGCTAACCAAGCTTCAATTCCTTTCCAGATGTCTTCCATAACGCGATCGCCTCCCATCATAGTACATTGATACCACTGAAAGATTATAGATTTGAGTGAATGCCTGTTTCAAGCATTCACTTTAGATAGATAATTAATATATGTTGACCAAATGCAAATTGTTCTGGTCACTGGTCACTGGTCACTGGTCACTGTCTAATGACTTCTGTAGCTGCAATTTATTTTTTTGAAGGGATTCCCGAAGAACTGAGTAACGTTAGCTTGCGCCGCGATCGCCGTTCGGGAGTTCGTTCGGTTTTACTGCGCTTTGAGCAACTCAAATCTTTGGAAAGATTCAATAGTTTTACCAAAAAATTCAATAACTTCGTGCGTTTAGTCGATGAAGAAGGTGAAATTCAAGTCACGCCTGACTCGACAAAATTCATTTTTGGTGGCATGGATGGAGATGAATTTCAACGCCTAGATTGTACGTTTGCGATCGAGCAAGAAGACCACTGGGAGAGATTTATGCGGTTTATGAATCGCTACGCTGAAGCTAACGGTATGGCTTTCAGCGAATCAAATAAATAGAATAAAGGCGCATAGCTATGCGCCCTTACTAAGAACGTAATCACACTCCCTAGATTTATGAAAGTAGCAATTACTGGAGCCACTGGATTTGTTGGTAGTCGTCTGGTCGAACGACTCAAATCGGACGGTCATCAAGTTGTCGTTTTTAGTCGCAACGTCAATAAAGCAGAAAAAGTATTTCCTAAATCTGCTTTTTCAAATGTAGAAATTATTGCCTATACGCCGACAGAATCGGGTGCATGGCAAGATGCGATCGCGGGTTGTGATGGGGTAGTCAACTTAACCGGAGAACCAATTGGTGAAGGACGCTGGACACCCCAACGCAAACAAGAAATTCTCAATAGCCGCAAGCTAGGGACGCAAAAAGTTGTCGAGGCGATCGGCAAAGCAAATCCCAAACCCAGCGTGTTAGTCAATACCTCGGCAATAGGCTACTACGGGACGAGTGAAACTGCGACATTTGACGAATCTAGTCCTGCTGGTAGCGATTTTCTCGCCCAAGTCTGTCGAGAGTGGGAAGCAGAGGCGCAGAAAGTGAAGGAATTGGGAACGCGATTGGTAATTTTGCGCTTTGGAATTGTCTTGGGAATGGGAGGTGCGATCGCCAAAATGATTACTCCCTTCAAACTTTTTGCTGGTGGTCCCATTGGTAGCGGTCGCCAGTGGTTTTCATGGATTCATCGCGATGACTTGGTAAACTTAATTATCGAAGCATTGACAAAACCAGAAATGGAAGGAGTGTTTAATGCAACAGCACCAAATCCAGTACGGATGTCAGAGTTAGCCCAAGTAATGGGAGAAGTGATGCAGCGTCCCTCCTGGTTGCCCGTCCCCAACTTTGCGATCGAGGCATTGTTAGGAGAAGGGGCGATCGTGGTTTTAGAAGGGCAGCAGGTTTTACCCAAACGCACTCAAGCATTGGGTTTCAACTATCAATATCCTAGTGTTAAAGAAGCATTAAAGACGATCGTGTAGTTGCTTAGATTAGGCATCAAAAATCGAAATTGCTGACCTCTCATAACCTGAAGTTACTTGGTAGATCTCTAGCTGGATCGGGGGTAAAAGGACGATGTTCGAGGTCGAAAACTCTCCTTTGAAATTCTGCTTGAATTGGTTGGGCAAAAGTTTTTGTTTGCTCGATTTCGTACAGCGATCTGGTAATATCCGTATTAAATTCTGCTCTTTGCCGCTCGTTCCTTGCTTCTAACTCAGCCCCCGATTCTCCTTGTAACCGCAACTGAGTTTCGGAAAGATCGAAAATCGGTTCTTCCTCCGAACGTGCGGGTTGGGCGATCGCCAGCGATGCGATCGCCAGCATTGCTGTCAGTAATCCTGCTAATTTCATAACTTTCTCTCCTTACAGCGATGTAGCGTTTGGCTGTCTGGTGCGATCGAGCGAATATTTGTATTATAACGTTTGGATTAATTCGCCTTTTCGGAAAAAAAATAACGTTGCATTAGTGTAGTAATGGCGATCGCCAAAGCCAAAATTAAAGCAATTGCTGCGGCGTAACCCAGATCTAAGCTCTTAAAAGCATATTGATAAATGAGCAGCACGACTGTCAAAGTCGAGTTATCTGGACCACCCGTACCGCGAGAGAAAATATATGACTGATCGAATAATTGGAATGTACCAACAATCCCCATCACAACAACAAAAAATGTGACGGATCTTAAACTTGGTAGAGTAATATAAAATAATTTATCCCACCAACTTGCGCCATCAATTGCTGCTGCTTCGTAAAGACTTTCAGGAATATCTTGTAAAGCAGCTAGATAAATCACCATAAATAAAGGTGCTGTTGACCAAATATTCATGATTGTAATTGCTTTTAAAGCAACATTTGGATCGCCAATCCAGTTATAAGTTGGTAAACCTAAAAAAGCCAGAACGCTATTTATTAAACCATTTGAATTATACATCCACAAAAATATTATCGTTAATACTGCCGAGGAAGTTACTGTCGGCATAAAAAAAATGACTCTAAACCAATTTTTACCTTTGAGGTTAGCATTTAGAATTAAAGCCAAGCCGAGAGCAATTATAGTTTGAATTGGGACGACGATCGCCACATATTCAACCGTATTTCTGAGGGCAATCCACACGCGATCGTCATTGATGAGGCGAGTAAAGTTTTTGAAGCCATGAAATCTGTAGGTAAATTCTCCTAAAATCTGAATCTTATAAAAAGCCAGAACTAAAGCAATCAGAATAGGTAAAAGTATAAATAATCCTAGAATAATAATTGTGGGAGCCATGAAAAGATACCCTACCGAGGTATTTCTCGGCTGAGGTTTATTTTTAAAAATGCGATCGCCAATCACTCTCATTTCTATGTTTACTTTGATAAAGCTATTTCTTTATTGGCAGTTTTCTGCGCTTTGTTCATTGCCGACGCTAAACTTTGCTGACCGATTATAGCGCTGATAAATTGATTGTTAAAATTATTGAGAATAATTGGTAAGTCTTCATTTAATTGCCAAATAGTAGCATATTCAGCTCCAGCAATAAAAGGTGAATAAAGAGGATTGCGATCGGCTTGTAGGGCATCGGTTACAGATTTACGGGTAGGAAATACAGAACCTTGGCTCGTCCAGGCTTGCATTCCCTCTTGTCCGGTTAAGTAAGAGATTAATTCCCAGGCTGCTGCTTTATGTTTCGATTTTTGATTCATCACATAGGCAACTGTATAAGCCATTGTGCCTTTTTTCTGGTTAATAGTTGGAACTTCAGCAGTGGCATATTCAAGCTGAGGAAAAGTTTCTTTTAAATAGGGAATTAACCAAGGACCATCGATCGCCATTGCCACTCTTTCTTGACCGAACATTTCACCAGATGAACTCGTGCCAACATCAGAAGGCTGAGCCGCCGATTTCTCTAAGCGATATAAATCTACTAGTAATTGTAAACCTTTTAAACTCTCTGGATTGGCAAAGGCAACTTCTCCACTCGAGTCGATCAACTTTCCTCCAAAGGCTTCGATAATAAAAACTTGGCGGGCAAGTTCTGGAACTAAAGCAAAACCATATCGATCGACTCTCCCATCGCGATCGCGATCCACTGTTAATTTCTTGGCATATTCTCGCAATTGCTCCCAAGTTTGAGGTGGCTGAGTTAAACCTACAGATTGAAAAGCTTTTTTATTATAAAATAGGGCAAGAGTAGAATAATCTTTAGGTAAACCATAGATTAATTGCTCTTTTTGGAATGCCTGAAGAAATTGAGGATAAAAATCTGCTAAATTGAACTTTTTAGAAATATAGCCATCTAATGGTTCTAATACCCCCGGACGCATAATTTCTGGAGCAGCAAAAGCTTCTAAATAGAATACATCCGCGGCTGTTTCGCCAATCAGCCTAGTTTTCATCACATCCATATATTCATCAGCGATCGCATCATATTTCACCTTGATGCGTGGATGTTTGGCTTCAAAATCTCTCAAAACCTTTTGCAGCAGTTGTTTTTCATTGAGATTACTCCAACCGCTAAGAGTGATGGTGACAACTCCAGGTTCTAGCTGTCTAGCAGTCATACAACCCGTAAAGGCGATCGTCCCAACTACGAATAGAATCAGAAATAACCAAACTTTTCTAAACACAGTATGGCAGACTGAAGTAATGCTCTTATTCCAACAAATTATTTAATTTTAGCAATGAAGAACATGTTTCGGCATTCTCCAAAACTCACATTAGCATAGCCTTCTAGCTTGTAGAAGCCGTGCAGTATAACTTCATCTCCGTGCCATAAAAGAGCGAACGAAATAGCTCATTCCTATGAACCTCTCTCTTGATAGAAGCTACATGCTACCCAATCAATTTATAAGTATCTTGTACTACATGAATCAAATTGCATTACCTCATGAGCGATCTTTTAGAAACTGCTGCCAACGCGGGAAACTTCAAAACTTTAGTAAAAGCTATTGATGCTCTCGAACTGAGAGAAACTCTTAGGAGTCCCGGCATTTTTACAATTTTTGCTCCAACTGACGAAGCCTTCGCCAAACTACCAGAGGGAACTTTAGATTCGCTGCTGCAAGATCTGCCTAAACTGAAAAAAATCGTGACTTATCATGTTGCTTTTGGCGACGTGAGATCTGATGATTTGGGGCAAATTGACGAAGTAGAGACAGTTGAAGGGTCGGTTTTAGCAATTGAGTCAGCTAACGGTACAATTAAAGTCAATAATGCCAGCATTCTCAAAACTGATATCGTGACTGACAACGGCACAATCCACGCTATTGATACCGTGTTGATGCCTGCGATCGTGGCTGGACATTAAGGGCTTTAAGCCGGAGACTACATAGGTTGAACGCCAGGAATCCAGTCTGTTCCTGCCAGGGGAAGACGTGCCATAGCAGCAGCTTCGATCGTCAACGCGACTAGATCCTCCCGTTCTAAGTGATGCACGTTTTGCTTACCGCAAGCACGGGCGATCGTGGTTAGTTCCATATTCAGAGTTTGCAGATAGTTTTTGACTCGACGAGCGCCAACTTCTGGTTCCAAGCGTTTCTCCAAAATTTCGTCTTGGGTTGTCACTCCCACGGGACACTTTCCGGTATGGCAGTGGTGGCAGTAACCTGGTGCTGTGCCGATCGCCGTATAGTCTTCGATTGCCGAATGATGCGTCTCATTTTGCACGTAAGTCTCGCTATTGCAGCCTAACGCCATTAAAATTGCTTGACCGATTGAAACCGCATCTGCACCCATCGCGATCGCTTTGGCAACATCGGCTCCCGTGCGAATGCCACCTGAAACGATCAGTTGTACTTCACCTTTCATATTCATATCTTCCAGGGCATCTACCGCCTGCCGCACTGCTGCTAGGGTGGGAATGCCAACGTGTTCGATAAACACGGTTTGCGTCGCCGCAGTCCCCCCTTGCATTCCATCAACAACCACGACATCCGCTCCGGCATGAACCGCCAGCTTGACATCGTTAAAAGTTCGTGACGCACCCACTTTAACAAAAATCGGTTTTTCCCAATCGGTCAATTCGCGTAATTGCTGAATTTTGATGGTTAAATCGTCGGGACCCGTCCAATCGGGATGACGACAGGCAGAGCGCTGATCGACTCCCTCTGGTAAAGTCCGCATTTGGGCAACTCTGGGATTAATCTTCTGTCCGAGTAACATCCCGCCACCACCTGGTTTTGCTCCCTGACCCACAACAATTTCGATCGCATCTGCTTTGCGCACGTCGTCAGGGTTGAAGCCGTAGCGAGAAGGCAGACATTGATAAATTAAGGTTTTTGAAGACAGCCGTTCCTCCGGTGTCATGCCACCATCCCCAGTCGTGGTAGAAGTTCCGACTGCGGTTGCCGCACGTCCCAGGGCTTCCTTGACATTAGCCGATAGCGAGCCAAAACTCATTCCCGCGATCGTGATGGGAATCTCCAATTCGAGCGGTTTCTTGGCGTAGCGAGTGCCGAGAATTGTCTTGGTAGTGCATTTTTCCCGATAGCCTTCCAACGGATAACGGGACATGGACGCACCCAGAAACACCAGATCGTCAAAATGCGGCAACCGACGTTTTGCGCCCAAACCGCGAATTTCGTACAGACCGTGTGCCGCTGCGTTTTGAATGTAGTTGAGGATGCGGCGATCGTAACCCCAGGATTCTTCGCGAGAGATAGATTGATGCGATTGAGACGGCAAATTCATGATTAAGACTCTAATTTAACGATGGGTGGTAATTGGTAATGGGTAATTGGTAATGGGTAATTGGTAGTTTTTTCTCCCTTGTCTTCCTTGTCTCCCCCCTGCTCCCTACTCCCTTTCCCCCTGCTCCCTACTCCCTACTCCCTTTCTTCATTCCAGTGATAGAGTTGCTTGGCGGAAGCAACCCGTTGGAAATCTTGGGGATTGTATGAAAAACTAGCTTTTGCCAATAGCTCGGCTACCGTCACATAATCGGCTTCAGACATGGGTTCGAGTTGAGCATCAGCACCGAGCGATTTAATCTCGCCTCGGACGTAAATTACGGCTTCGTAAAGCGAATCTCCCAGTGCTTCCCCTGCATTCCCACAAACTACAATCCGTCCAGCTTGTGCCATGAATGCGGCAAAGCTGCCCACACTGCCACCGACAACAATATCTGCTCCTTTGAGCGAAATGCCGCAACGCAGGCTGGCATCACCATCAATAACTAATAACCCCCCGTGGGCGGAGGCTCCAGCAGAAACCGAGGCAAAGCCTTTGACATGCACCCGACCGGACATCATGTTTTCAGCAACACCCGTTCCCACATTCCCGGCGATCGTCACGTTGGCTAGCTGGTTCATGCTTGCCGCATAGTAGCCTGCATGACCGAGAATTTTCACCTCAACTGGAGCATTCAATCCCACCGCAATATTATGCGCTCCATCGGGGTTGAGAATCTCGATCGCTTGTCCCCCAGTTTGAGTCAGGTTGTGATGCAGGTAGTGATTGACTGCGCGTAGTGGAGTTTGGGCGAGGTCGAATGTCACCTTTTCCATAGTTACACCGTCCATACGTATAACTCTTCCGGTGCGGGTTCATATAGGTGAGCGTTTTTCACATCGGGTAGGTGAGCTAGAGAGCGAAATTCAGAAGCGATCGCTACGTAATTATCAGTTTCCGCCACAACTGCTGGTTTACAAGCAAAGGCATCTCGCACTAAAGCAAGTTTGTCTGCCGTTCCCATCAGAAACGTGTAAAAGCCGTCTAACTCCTCAAAACCCTGTTTGATTGCAGTCTCTAGATCGTCTCCTTCCCGCATCCGCCATTCCAAAAAGCGACAAGCAGCTTCCGTGTCGTTGTCGGTTTCAAAGTGAATCCCAAGCGGTTCTAAGCGACGACGAATCGAATAAGGATTGGAAAGGGAACCGTTATGTACTAAGCAAAAATCTTCACCTGCCGTAAACGGGTGTGCGCGATCGGGAGTCACCGCCGATTCTGTTGCCATTCGGGTATGGGCGATCGCGTGGGAACCTTTCAGCGTTGAGAAACTATAGCGATCGGCTACCATCGCTGGTTTTCCCGTGTCTTTGTAGAGATCGATCGTCCGACCTGTTGATAACAGGTGCAGGTTTGGATGTTTTGCTTTGAGCCATTGCTTGACGCGATCGGGTTCTCGATCCGAAATTAGCACTGCCCGATTGCCATCGATCTGAATCTCAGGTGTAGTCCCGAAAACAGCTTGAAACGATCGCCTCAAATCCCAATCGAATTTATCTTTGGAATAGAGGCTGTATTTGCGATGCGGCTCTGGCAGGGTAGCAGTAAATATAGCAAGTCCGGCAGAATCGGGTCCGCGATCGCTCATGCCAATCAGCATGGGAACTATGAGTTCGCCGAGCAATTCTCGCCATTCTGGTTTTTTAATTAGTAGTCCGACAATTCCACACACGATTGCACCTAATTTATTTACTAAAAAAACTCCAAATAACGTTCCACTTCCCACTGCGAAACATGACGCATATATTCCACCCATTCCATTCGTTTCAAGTTAATAAATTCATCTGCTAGCACCCCCAACGCACCTTTGATGACTTCATCTGATTCCAGAGCGGCGATCGCTTCGTGTAAACTCTGGGGTAAAGTGCGAATACCCTTATCTTTAAGGTCTACCTCCGATAAATCGTACAAATTCAAGTTATAGGGTTCGCCAGGATCGATTTCTTTATCAATGCCATCTAATCCAGCGGCGATCGCGGCAGCAGTAGCAAGATAAGGATTGCAGGAGCCATCGGCAAGGCGCAGTTCTAAACGTCCGCTGGGAATTCGTACCATGCTGGAACGGTTGTTGTCGCCGTAGGTGATGTAAGCTGGCGCCCAAGTTGCACCGCTGAGCGATCGCCCCACGACGAGCCGCTTATAGGAATTAATCGTTGGGGCGCAGATGGCTGTGAGTGCTTCGGCATGAGCGAGTAAACCACCCAGGAAATGATATGCCAGTTTCGAGAGTCCTAAATGGCGCGAGTCGCTGTCGTCAGCAAACAGATTCGAGCTGCCATCGCTTATGGACATATGAATGTGCATTCCCGTACCCGTGCGATTGGCAAACGGTTTCGGCATGAACGAGCAAATTAGTCCCAGTTCTTTAGCAATTTCTGACGCTGCCATTTTGAAAAAGATGTAGCGATCGGCAGTCGTGAGGCAGTCGGTGTAGGTATAGTTAATCTCAAACTGCCCGTTAGCATCTTCGTGGTCGATTTGATAAATGTCAAACTCAGCCGCTTGCAGGTGAGTGACGAGTTTTTCTAAAAAAACCGCACTGCGCGACAATCCGCGAAAGTCATAGCAGGGTTTCTCTAAGGTATCGGTAGCATCAAACGGGTGAATCTGCCCCCGTTCGTCTTTACGGAGTAAGGCAAATTCTGGCTCGACTCCGGTATTAAGCGTCCAGCCTCGCTGCTGCAATCGCTCGATCTGCTGCATCAAGATATAACGAGCATCGTAGGGGTAAGGTTCGCCTTGAACGTGACCGACACAAGCAATCCGCGCAAATCCAGGCATCCAGGGGACGAGCGATAGAGTTGAGAGATCGCCAACTGCCATATAATCAGGACTGTGCGGCTCCATACCCAATCCCCACACCGCAAATCCGGCGAATCCGGCTCCTGGATGCAAAATATCTTCAAAGTGAGCCACGGGTACGGCTTTCGTTTTCGCAACCCCGTGAATATCGACAAATTGCGCCAGCACGAACTTGACTTGATGCGATTCGAGAAATGTTTTGGCTGCTGCTAAATTCATCCGATTGGCTCCAGGTTGACTCGATCTGTTCAAATTTCATGAATAGAGTAGCTTTGTCACAAAAATGATTCTGTACCGATCGCGCCACCTCCTAACTCTGTAGCAATTTGAACCAGGGTTTGCCAAAAATACGTGTCAAACGTGCGATCGCACCAGATGCGAACGCATAACTTTCTCTCGATGTCAAGCGGAATAACAGTGACTGTGACACCAATTGCATTAGTCAAAACGACCGGGCGATCGCCAAGCGATAATGCCTGAAAATTAAAGCTACAGGTTTGGCGTAAAAGCTCGTTGACGCGATCGCCCACTAGTCCTAAAGCGAGATCTTGCCGTAAAACTGGGTAAACTTTCGCGGGAGGAGACTTACAGGCAGTTGCTAACTGGGGAGCGATCGCGCTGTTGATGCTATCTTCGATTAGAAATTCTGTCAGTCCCAACCGAGCAATAATCCCACCTTCGGGTAAGGGATACCAAGTATTCGGGCGATCGGGAATTGGCAGTCCCCACTCAGCTAACCATTGGGCTGCATTCGCTCCTTTCACACCAAAGCGAGTCAAAAATGACAGATCGGCAATCCCTAACACAGAAACAGACTGGCGATCGCCTGGTAGCGTGACTAAGGAGGGCATACCGTTAATGTCGCGCCACGCACCGTTAAGCGACTGGAGTGAATCGTGAATTGGACTCAGACGTAAGGGAGTATTCATGCGATCGCCTCCTGACGTTGTGCCGTTTCCTGCTGGCGTTGGTTTTCAGGGTCGTAGAATGGTGTGGGGCTGACTGTTGCCGTCACGGTCGAGCTATTCGATAGACGAATCGAAATGCGATCGGCGATCGCTGCTAGTTCTGGTTTGACGTAGGCAAGTCCGATATACTGCTGAAGCGTGGAACTGAAAGCAATACTGGTAACGCGACCTGCAATTTCACCGCGATCGATGACCAAATGACATTCTTGCGGTGCAGTTCCCTGAAAGTTGGGGTCGAGCGTAAAACCGACTAACTTTTGCGCGATCGGTCGTCTAGCAATGGCTTGCAGGCTGCGCTGACCGATGAAAAATGGCTTATCCATTTTCACCGCCCATCCTAAACTAGTCTCCCTCGGAGTTGTCAAACCATCGGTATCTTGACCGACAATCAAATGTCCTTTTTCCAGCCGTAATAGCCGCTGTGCTTCCACGCCAAAGGGAGCAATCTCGTAAGCCTTACCTGCGGCAAAAAGAGCATCCCAGAGAGCCGGAGCCGACTCAGCCGCGACGTGAATTTCGTAACCCCACTCGCCCACAAAACCAACTCGGATTAAAATTGCTTCAATTCCCGCCACCAATGCTTCTCGTACTGCTAGATAGGGAAAAGCAGCACTGGAAAGATCGCAATCCGTCAGTTGTGCCAAGACATCGCGAGCATAAACTCCAGCAAGGTTAATTGCCGATCGCGCTCCAGTTAAATTTACTAAGCCGCAATCTAACCCCCACATTGTATTCAGCCGCGATAGTTCTCGATAAATCGCCGTTGCACCGGAAGTCGTCGTCGTGAAATAAAAATGCTCGGCTCCGAGTCGCGCGATTACACCATCGTCAATAATTATGCCTGTCTCGTCTAGCATCAGTGCATAGCGCGACATTCCCAATTTCAAATTGCTGTAGCGTCCAGTGTAAACTCGCTCTAAAAACTCGGCAGCATCCGCCCCGCGCAATTCTAATTTTCCTAACGTCCCAACATCGATCGCACCTACGCGAGTCCGCACGGCTTTCACTTCAGCCCGAATGCAATCTTCACGGCTTTTTCCAGGTTGAGTGTAGTATTCAGGTCGTCGCCATGCCCCTGCCAGCATAAACTCAGCACCCAAGGCAGCATGACGACTATGCAAAGGAGTATAGCCCTCTGGAGTAAAGCCCCGTCCGGCTAAGTGCGATAGGGGAACTGGATGAAAGAACGGGCGAGCAGTGGTTGTACCCACTTCAGCAGGAGATTTTCCCGTAATGCGTGCCAAAATTCGCAATGCATTCATGTTAGAGTGCTTACCCTGGCTCGGTCCCATGCCTACGGTGGTAAATCGCTTTAGCAATTCAATATTGTCAAATCCTTCCTGAATCGCATTGGGAAAATCTTTGAGCTGAAGATCTTCATCAAAATCGACAAAATTCTTACCCGCCGGATGTTCCACGATCGCCCACGGATGTGAGGGGGATTCTGAACCAGAAGCGACGGCGATTTCGACTGGTTCTGTCAATCCCAGAAATGCAGCAGCCTCTAATCCCGCCCGACGACCATCGAGTAGCTTGCGATCGCACTCGTACACGCCATTCACCCGCCCGCAGGCAAACACGCCTGTAGGTAAGCGACCGGGAACAAACTGTTGCAAGCCGTTATCGAAGCGCATTTTTGTGCCTGCCTGGTAGAGCAAATTTGCCGCGCCTGCCCAGCCGACACTCATAATAATCCCATCGCTGGCGATCGCTTGTTTGAATTTTTTTTGTGGTTTGCCGTTGACATCGAGGGGACAAATTACCGCACCCGAAACGCCGTCGCTTGCCGGATTCGTCTTGGCTTCGTAAATACAATGACTGGTAAAAATGGGAATACCGAGCGCTTGTAAGGCTTGAGTTGTTGGGTTAGTCGTGTAAGTCGGACGTAAATCCGCGATCGCCTTCACCTCAACGCCATGCTTTGCTAAATCTAAGGCAGCCTGATAACCATCACTATTTGCTGTCAATACTACGGCTCGCTGCATTGGTTTTACGGCATAGCGATAAATCAATTGTTGTGCTGCCGAGGCTAACATCACCCCTGGTAAATCGTTATTGCGAAATACCGCAGGCTGTTCGTAGGCTCCATTTGCCATAACGATCGCTTCTGCCCGCATTTTAGTCAGGCGTTCTCGATCGACCAATGGAATCCAGTTATCCGCGTAATACGCAGCAGCTACAGTTTCGGTGTAAAGACGGATGCGATCGCAATTTTTAACTGCTTCCACTAGTTCTTGCGTCTGCGGCGATCGTTCGCTAGAACCGCCTGCCCTGGCATTCTCATCCACAATCACTACATTTGCCCCTGCATCGGCTGCGGCTAACCCTGCTGACAATCCTGCCACACCTGCGCCAATGAC
Organism: Chroococcidiopsis sp. [FACHB-1243]; assembly: GCF_014696895.1. Lineage (NCBI taxonomy): Bacteria > Bacillati > Cyanobacteriota > Cyanophyceae > Chroococcidiopsidales > Chroococcidiopsidaceae > Chroococcidiopsis > Chroococcidiopsis sp. [FACHB-1243]. The sequence continues at coordinate 121,198 of NZ_JACJQX010000010.1, forward strand.
TAGCACGTCGCAAAAATCATACTGCTTTGCCGTGCGAATATGCGGTGTAGAGAAATCGACTTTGCCCAATCCGCTTAGATTGCGAATCGTGCGTTCCCACAAGGGAAACAGTCGTCTATTGTGAAAGGCTTTGTAGTAAAATCCAACTGGGAGGAATGGCGAGAAAAAATCTAAAATGCTGTGGCGATCGCCCATCACCCCACCATTCGTATTTACCGCATACAGAGACATTCCCGTCTCTAATGGCGTGACATCGGCTCGGATGCTGAGCTGTTGCCCATTTTGCATCAAAGCATTAACATCGTGACTCGCCAAACTCAAAATTCCGCGCGGACGGTGGTATTTGAAACTGCGTCCCAGTACTCGTTGTCCAGCAGCCCATAACGCACTAGCGATCGTGTCTCCGGCATAACCCCAAAAGCGATTTCCTTCAAAGGTGAAATCAATTCGCTGGCTGCGATCGATCCATTCACCGGAGATGGGTGGCAGGCGATTACTCATGCAACCTCCTCACCGGATAAATAGATATAAGTAGGTACGCAAGACCTCATCAGTCAGCGTATTTCGCTCTGCAATAAACCAGGTATTACTTGGCGTATGACACCACCATTCCTGTTTAACTCCAGGTACGCTATTGCGATTAAATACGTACTCTGCCCACGTTTGGTCGTCAACTGTTTGCGGATCGGGCATGGAGCGAACTTCTCCGCCACAGATAAACTCAGAAATCGGTCTTGTCCCGTTAATCGGACAGGTCATCATTTTCATCGTTAATGCCCCACTGATGCTGCACCCTTTTCACCCACCAACGCATAATTTTTAAATCGATCGAGAGAGAATTTTGCAATTAATTCGTGAGTGCGATCGCTCGCCACAGTATACGCCATCGTTTTGCCACACACCGGAGTTGCCTTAAAGCCCCAAGTCCCCCAACCAGCATCGAGATAAAACCCCGCGATCGCGGTTTTACCCATAATTGGCGCAAAGTCAGGTGTCATATCTGCCATACCTGCCCATTGCCGCACGATCTTGACGTGTGAGAGAAATGGAAAGAGTTCCAGCATATGCGCTGCTAATCCCTCTACAAAATCCAAGGTCGATCGCGTGGAATGTAATTCATAAGGGTCGAGAGAGGCTCCCATGACTAACTCCCCGCGTGCGGTTTGACTAACGTAGACGTGCAGGCTACCCGAAACAATAATCGGATCGAGCCAAGGTTTCATTGGTTCGCTGACCATTGCTTGCAGTGGATGGACGTAAAGAGGCGATCGCAGTCCTACCATTTGCAAGAGGCGCGGTGTAAATCCGGCAACTGCACACAGCACCCGTGGTGTAGAAATAGTCCCTTTGCTGGTTTGTACTCCCGTCACTTTGCCCGATTCAACTTGAATACCCAAAACTTCGGTTTGCTGGTGAATCTCGACTCCCCGCCGATCCGCGCCGCGACCGTAACCCCACGCCACAGCATCGTGACGGGCAATGCTCCCGGGTGCGTGATAGAGTGCACCCATCACTGGAGCCTTGCCACCACACGTCAAATCCATGTGCGGACAAGCTTTTTTAATTTCATCCGGCTCGACTAATTCGCTCTCAATGCCAAAATGCTTGTTAACCTCCGCCCGCCAGCGCATCGTTCTTACCGCAGAGTCAGTATGAGCGAGCGTGAAATGTCCTCGCGTGGAATAAAACAAATTCAGGTCGAAATCCTGCGCTAAATCTTGCCAGAGTCGCACCGATTCATCGTAAAATTTTACGCCTTCTGGGGTGAGATAGTTGGAGCGAATAATCGTCGTGTTGCGTCCCGTATTTCCGCCGCCAAGATAACCTTTTTCTAACACGGCAATATCGGTCATGCCATAATCTCGCGCCAGATAATAAGCGGCTGCCAGTCCGTGTCCGCCTGCACCAATGATGACAGCATCGTAGCTCGATTTGAGGCGATCGCGATGGCGGAACATTGCGGGTTCTGGATGCTGCTTCGCCAGCGCAAATTTCAGCAGATTTAAAGGCATCTTAAGTTTCCTGACAGGAAGCTTTGCTGAATATCATGCATCAAAGATTTCTGAGTGTCAACAAAGTTTCCTGCTATGATTCAAAACGATGCAGGGTGAAATGGTAGTCAGCGTTTCTCTATACTGCTCCTAATACTGTGAGGTAAGCGCATGACAGATGCCACAGCAAATGGACTGGAGCGTTCCCAAGTACCAGCCGTCGATCCGCTCGAACGCTACATTGGCAGTACGATTCGAGAAATGCGTCAAAAACTCGGACTCACCATTGCCGAAATTTCGGAGCAGACGGGAATTTCGCGGGGGATGTTGTCCAAGATTGAAAACGCTCAAACTGCTACGAGTTTGGAAACATTGACCAAAATTGCCCGTGCTCTAGGCATTTCTCTGTCAGCCTTCTTTCGCAATTACGACGTACCCACAGGCAGCGCCCAGCATGTGAAAAACGGTGAAGGGATGGAAGTGGTGCGTCGCGGTACAAAGCGAGGACATACCTATCACCTGCTGGCATACGATCGCGGTTCGACAAAACTATTTGAGCCTTTTGCGATCGCTATGGATGACGCTTCCGAAGTGTTTCCCACCTTCGAGCATCCTGGGGTTGAATTCATTTATATGCTGGAAGGAAAGCTTGAATATCGTCACGGACAATCAACTTACTTGCTAGAACCTGGTGACGCATTGACTTTTCGCGGTGATATTCCTCATGGTCCTGAAAAACTGATCGAGTTACCGATTCGCTTTCTTGCCATAATTCACTATGCCACACCTGATGGCGATCGCATGAGTAGGGAGTAGGGAGCAGTGATGTACAGAAAAAAACTCGACCTTATAGGACAAGTGTAAAAAAATAGGTGGGCAAATGCCCACCTATTAATTAATTAGATTGCGTTGTCAATATCTCCACGGGCAAACGCTTAAAAGCAAGACGTTCGTTTTCCACATCGACAAAAATCGTATCGCCATCATTGAATTCATTCCGCAGAATTGATTTAGCAATTTGCGTTTCCAATTCCCGCTGAATTGCCCGTTTTAAAGGACGCGCACCAAATACGGGATCGTAACCTACTTCTGCCAAGAAATCTAAAGCAGCATCAGAAAGACGCAACGACATCTTGCGATCGCCCAGTCTTTGTTCCAGTCGCTGAATTTGCAACTTGACAATCTGCCGCAATTCTTGTACTTGTAGAGCGTGGAAAATAATGATCTCGTCAATTCGGTTGAGAAATTCTGGACGGAAACTGTTGCGCATTGCTTCCATCACTCGACTGCGCATTTCTTCATAACGCGAGTCATCCCCGGCAATATCTAAAATGTATTGCGAACCGATGTTGCTGGTCATAATCACAATGGTATTCTTGAAATCCACCGTATGACCTTGAGCATCCGTCACCCTACCGTCATCCAAAATTTGCAGCATGACGTTGAAAACATCTGGGTGTGCTTTTTCGATTTCGTCAAATAGCACTATAGAATACGGACGACGGCGAATCGCTTCAGTGAGTTGTCCCCCTTCGTCATAACCTACGTAACCAGGAGGCGCGCCAATTAAACGCGATACGGCGTGTTTCTCCATGTACTCAGACATATCGATCCGTACCAACGCCTCTTCGGTGTCGAAGAGATATGCGGCTAAAGCCTTGGCGAGTTCGGTCTTGCCTACACCCGTGGGACCGAGGAAAATAAAACTAGCAATTGGACGATTCGGATCGGCTAACCCAGCACGCGATCGCTGAATCGCATCAGCCACAGCCGTAACTGCTTCGTTCTGTCCGATAACGCGATGGTGCAGTTCGTCTTCTAAGTTGAGTAGTTTTTCTTTCTCAGTTTCTACCAATTTACTGATTGGAATACCCGTCCACTTAGAAATAACTTCAGCAATATCGGCTTCGGTGACTTCCTCCCGCAGCAGCGATTTACCTGTTGTTTGCGTTTGGGTTAACTGACTTTCAGCAGCTTCTAACTGTCGATGCAGATCGGTCAATTTGCCATATTTTAATTCTGCCGCTTTATTGAGATCGTAATCTCTTTCTGCTTGCTGAATTTCGACATTGACGCGATCGATCTCTTCTTTAACAGACTGAATTTTATTAATAACATCCTTTTCAGACTGCCATTGAGCGTTAAGCGCCGCTTGTTCTTCCTTGAGATCGGCAAGTTCTTTTTCTAACCGTCCTAACCTTTCTCTCGAAGCCGGATCGCTTTCTTTTTCTAAAGATAAGCGTTCCATTTCTAATTGCAAAATCTTGCGATCAATCTCGTCTAATTCTTCCGGCTTCGAGGTAATTTCCATTTTCAGCCGCGCCGCCGCTTCGTCTACCAAGTCAATTGCTTTGTCGGGTAAAAAGCGATCGCTAATGTACCGATTTGACAGAGTAGCCGCTGCAACCACAGCACTATCGGAAATTCTCACCCCGTGGTGAACTTCATACCTTTCTTTCAAACCGCGCAGAATCGAAATTGTATCTTCGACGCTGGGTTGATCGACATAGACTTGTTGAAAACGCCGTTCTAACGCTGCATCTTTTTCAATATATTTGCGGTATTCATCTAAAGTTGTCGCCCCAATACAACGCAGTTCGCCCCGCGCCAGCATTGGTTTGAGCAAGTTTCCTGCATCCATTGCCCCTTGGGTAGCACCCGCACCGACAACGGTGTGAATTTCGTCGATAAATAGGACGATATTACCTTTAGACTCGGTAACTTCTTTTAATACCGCTTTCAAGCGTTCTTCAAACTCACCCCGAAACTTCGCCCCTGCAATTAATGCTCCCATATCTAAGGCGATTAACTTGCGGTCTTTGAGCGACTGGGGTACGTCACCAGCGACAATTCGCTGTGCTAAGCCTTCTGCGATCGCAGTTTTACCAACACCAGGTTCACCAATTAGTACGGGGTTATTTTTAGTGCGGCGAGACAAAATTTGGACTGTGCGGCGAATTTCATCGTCTCGTCCAATTACAGGATCGAGCTTACCTTGACGAGCCGCTTCCGTTAAGTCGCGTCCGTACTTTTCGAGTGCTTCATATTTGCCTTCTGGGTTTTGGTCGGTCACTTTCTGATTTCCACGCACTTGCTTAATTGTATTTTTTAGTTTGTTTTCGTCTAACCCAAACTCTTGAAATAAACTCCTACCGAAGCGATCGTCCTTAGCGTAGGCTAACAACAAATGCTCGATCGAAATGTATTCGTCAGCAAATTCCTGACGGTAAGTATCGGCTCTATCTAATAGGGTGTCGAGGCTGCGTCCTAGATAAACAGAGCTAACGCTACCAGAAAGTTTGGGCTGACGTTGAATAAATTGCTCGGTGCGTTCGCGTAATTTTGTGACATTAACACCAGCTTTATTAAAAATACTACTTGCCAGCCCTTCCTGTTCCAGCAGCGCTTTCATTAAGTGTTCGCTTTCAATTTGCTGCTGTGGAACGGCTTTAGCAATATCTGGGGTATGGGCGATCGCTTCCCAGGCTTTTTCGGTAAATTGATTGGGATTAGTGGGTTGCATCCGTTACTGTCCCCTCCGCTAAAATCTACTAACCATTAGAGCTATTTCTGGCTCATGCCTCCCTCTATCGTCATTGTAGAAATACAGACATGGGATGCAAGATCGGTGTTTACGCAATCCATACGGGGTATTCCCGAATGGTTAGTGACTTAATGCAAAAAATGCCTTACACCTGTCAACACCATCACAATTCCCAATTCATTTGCTGCCTTAACTGAATCTGCATCTCTGAGACTTCCACCAGGTTGAACGATCGCAGTTATGCCAGCAGCGGCGGCTGTTTTGACTGAATCATCAAAAGGAAAGAACCCATCGCTAGCTAATACTGCACCTTGAGCTTTTTCTCCGGCTTGTTCTAAAGCAATTTGTACCGAACCGACACGATTCATTTGTCCCGCACCTACACCCAGGGTAGCGCGATCGCGGCTCACGACGATGGCATTTGATTTGACATGCTTGCAAACCTTCCAAGCAAATAGCAATTCTTCTAACTGTTCTGGAGTTGGTTGTTTTTCCGTTACCATTTGCCACTGTTTAGTGTCGGCAACAAGATCGTCAGATGCTTGTATTAAGAAACCACCCGCGATCGCTTTTATTGTATGTAAAGACGTTTCATGTAACGTCTCTACATTTGGTAATATCAAAACTCTCACTTTAGATTTACTAGCCAGAATTTCCCGTGCTTCTGGTTCGCATTCTGGAGCAACGACGCATTCTAAAAATGTTTTTGTCAACGCTGTAGCTGTAGCTGCATCAATTGCCCGATTTAAGGCAACAATTCCCCCAAAAGCTGAAACTGAATCTGCGTTAAAAGCCTTTTCATAAGCTTCAGAAATTGTAGTTCCCAACGCCGTACCGCAGGGATTTGTATGTTTAATAATTGTCGCTGCGGGGACATCAGTAAATTCTGTGATTATGCGCCTTGCTGCTTCTAGATCGACTAAATTGTTGTAACTCAATTCCTTTCCCTGGAGTTTCGTCGCAGCCGCCCAACCCGTTGCTGTCGTTTCCGTCTGATACCACGCCGCAGGCTGATGCGGGTTTTCCCCATAGCGCAAAGATTGAACTTGCTTGCCTGAAATTGTAAAATTTTGGGGTAATTCTTCCCGACTCCCCTGTACGGGCGCACAGCTGTGCGCCCCTACCGACTCCCGACTCCCCAAAAAAGAAGCGATCGCGCGATCGTAATTCGATGTATGCCAGAATGCTTTTTGGGCGCAAGCAGCGCGAAATTCAAATGAGACTTCCCCTTGTTGGCGTAATTCCTGCAAACATGTTGCGTACATCGCAGGTTCGCACAACACGGTTAAATGGGCAAAATTTTTAGCCGCTGCCCGGATCATTGCGGGTCCACCAATATCGATTTGTTCTACTGCTTCTGCTAAAGTTACGTCAGGCTTGGCGATCGTTTGCTCGAAAGGATAGAGATTGACTGCCACTAAATCGAAAGGGCGAATATCATTAGCCTCCAGATCTGACACATCTTGCGGTACGTCCCGCCGTGCTAAAATGCCACCATGAATCCGAGGGTGAAGAGTTTTGACGCGCCCGCCGAGAATTTCTGGCGAACCAGTGTAATCTGCAACTTTAGTTACTGGTATTCCTGCTGCTTTAATGGCTTGAGCCGTTCCACCGCTGCTCACAATTTCAAAACCAAATTCTTCTACCAAACTACGGGCAAAATCGATCAGCCCTGTTTTATCAGATACACTCAGCAGCGCTAAACGTGCCATAGTTACCAGTCCTCTGCAATTCAACTCAGACAAAGAACTATTGTACGTTGTTAGTTATCAGTTATCAGTTATCAGTTGTCAGCGATTGGGGAGTCGGGAGTCGTGGTAAAAATACAGATAACCAATGACCAATTACCAATTACCAATTACCAATTACCAATTCATGGTATTAGACATTATGGAGATGTCAAATGGAGATTAGAGTAAATGGGACTCTTCGATCAAATCGTTAGTGCAGTCGGTAACTCTAACCAAGCTGGTAGCGCAGGTCAAATTGGTGCTATTGTCAACACGATTCAACAGCTGAGCAACAATACTGGTGCAGACCCTTCTACCCTACAATCAGTATTGTCATTAGTGGGCGGTCAGGTACGCTCGTCCTTACAACAGCAACGCGCCGTGAATGGCGAAGCACAAGCACAGGCGATCGTTAATCAATATAGCGGCACTGAACCCAGCCCTCAAGCTGTTAATACTCTGTTTTCTTCTAACCAACAGCAACAACTGATCCAACAAATTGCCCAGATGACAGGAATGAATTTGGGTTCGATCCAGCAGATGCTACCCGTACTCGTGCCAATAGTATTAAATTTGCTGCAATCTGGGACTCAGACTCAAAACCCCCAAGGCGGCGCTAATCCCGTCCTCAACGCTTTTCTAGATGCCGATCGCGATGGGGATGTGGATGTAGCTGATGCAATGCAAATGGCAAGTCGCTATCTAAGCCGATGAAATAAATTGTAAATTATGTCGTGCAAACCACGACATAATTTACTTTTACTCTTGACTTCCGAATGAAAATCATCTTCTTCGGTACTCCCGAATTTGCCGTTCCAACTCTAGAAAAGCTACTCAGTCATCCAGAGTTTGACGTTGTGGCGGTTGTCACTCAACCAGATAAGCGTCGAGGACGAGGCAATGAATTAACCCCCTCACCCGTAAAAACTGTTGCGACAGCACGACAATTACCTGTGTGGCAACCTTCAAGGGTGAAAAAGGATGCTGAAACTCTGAATTTACTAAAACAGTCTGGGGCAGATTTTTTTGTGGTTGTTGCCTACGGACAAATTCTTTCTCAGCAGATTCTCGATCTGCCACGCTTGGGTTGTATTAACGTGCATGGCTCGATTTTACCCAAGTATCGCGGTGCTGCGCCCATACAGTGGTGTTTGTATAACGGCGAGACGGAAACCGGAATAACGACAATGTTGATGGATGCGGGAATGGATACAGGGGCAATGCTGCTGAAAGCATATACGCCGATTCACATCCTAGACAACGCCTACGACTTAGCAGCCAGACTATCAACGTTAGGAGCAGATTTATTGATAGAAACGCTGTTGCAATTAGCAAGTCAGGCGATCGCACCCATTCCCCAAAATAACGACGAAGCCACCTACGCGCCTTTGATTAAAAAAGAGAACTATGCCCTCGATTGGTCAAAAACTGCGATCGCGCTGCACAATCAAATTAGAGGTTTTTATCCCAATTGCACGGCTACCTTTCGCGATCGCGCTCTCAAAATACTTGCTACTGTACCTCTCGATGCTGCCTATACGTCGCAGCTACCACCAGATTTGCAACAGCTAACTCATAACTTTTCCGATTTGTCAAGCGATCGCCGTCCTGGGGAAATTGTCCAGACGGTTAAGGGTATAGGAGCCGTCATTCAAACTGGTGCGGGTTTACTATTATTACGAGAAGTCCAGCCAGCTGGAAAACGCCCTCAGTCAGGCTGGGATTTTGTCAACGGCAACCGCTTAACTGTGGGAGAGGTATTCTTGTAGAGGTGCAATATTTTGCCTTTCTACATATGGGTTTCATAATAGCGACAGCGATCGCACGGTCCCTCTGGGTTTACCGCACAACGGATCAACTCAGAATGGGCGTTGAAGCGACAGCTAGCATCGCCAATCACCCAACGTCCCTCTACAAAACTTTTCTCTGCTGGTCGCGCCGCTGACTGTACGTAAAGAGCAATCTTATTTAAACGATAACGCCCCGCTTTCAATTGATAGCGGTGGCGACGTTCTAAAACAGCGTAGGTTTTTCCTTCTAAATCTAAATAGTTCCCCGGTTGGGGAGTCCAATCGAGCATAACTTTGCCGAGGGACTGACGCGGATGCGTCAGAATAACCTCGGTTAGTAAATCTGGTTCCATAACTCACATTCAGGTGTAATGCCGACTACTTTTTGGATGGTATCGCACAATCACCTTTGTCTGGGCAGTTTGAGACGATGTTTTAGGATTGGTAAACTGGAAACGTTACGTGTGATATCCGTACCATAATGCTAATACGCACCTTTGCGACCCAGTACTACCGCGATCGTTTTGAGTAGGATTTGGATATCCAACCCCAGCGACCAGTTTTCCATATACTTGACATCTAAACTGACAACTTTATCGATTTCATAATCATCAGTATTAGACCGACTAACTTGCCATAAACCAGTCATACCGGGTAAAACTTGGTAGCGAATAAAATGGCGATCGGCAAATTTCTCTACATCTGAGTTTGGTACTGGTCGCGGTCCAACTAAGCTCATCTCACCGCACACGACATTAAATAGTTGTGGTAGTTCGTCTAAACTATAGCGCCTCAAAAATTTGCCTACACGAGTAATACGTGGGTCATTTTCTGTTTGAAACAAGACACCATCTTTCCACTGACGATCGAACTCTATGCTTTTTTGCGCTCGGTCTGCATCAGTTGTCATCGTCCGAAATTTCCAGATTTGGAAAGTTTTACCGTGCAACCCCATACGATTCTGCTTATAAAAAATAGAGCCAGATGAATCTATGGCGATTAGCAATGCTATCAACGAATAAGCGGGAATTAATATCAAAATAAGTGCGATCGCAAAAATGAAATCAAAGCATCTTTTGATTAAAAAATCGCCACCTATAGTTAAGTAAGAGCTGAGTTCAAAAGTGGGAATACTGCCTAGAAATCTCAACTTAATCTTTTGCTCAACAACTTGTAATGCTGTAGGTAAAACATGTATGTTAACTCCCGCATTTTTGAGTTTAATATAGAAAAGAGGTTGAGAAGTAATACCTTCCCAAGAATAGATCAAAACATCGGACACTTTCGATCTGTAAATATCTTGTAGAATACTATCTCGTTCGTTTATAGTAGTAATATCTGCCCAACCAGCAAAATCATATCTTCGTTCGCTGTCTAACAACTTAATAGCTGAGTTTTTATCTTCGAGCTTAGAGATTAAATATATAGGATAACGAAGAAAGCCTTGTTCTCGCAGATTGTCAATGGCAATATCTATGCTATATCTAAAGCTGCAAACCAAAGTAACACTTAAAACTCCAGAGAGAATGAAAGATTGAGGTGAAATAGTTTTTGGATGTTGAAAAAAGAAGACGATCGATAATAGTAGTAAATGAGCGAGTGTTAAAGTTTTAGCAATATTAATATAATCTCGGCGTTTGTCCCCAGCTTGATATAGCTCTTGTGAAGCTAATAGACTAATTTGAAATGCAATAATTGTGGCGATCGCGACTAAACTATTTTGATTGTCATTAAGTAAATAAAAAGGTTCGCCAAAGCTTGCTGTCACTTGCCAGGATATCAGTAAAGCACAAATATCGAATAGCAATAATGTAATCAGTCTTCTCCAGCGTTGACCTATTCTCTTTCCGAGTTGGCTAAATAGTGGAGCGCGTAAATCCCGATCGTACCGATCGGATAAAACACTAGTAGATGTCATAATCTATGAATGGTAAACTGAAAATTGGGAAACATATTTGCAAATAGAGATTGCTGCGTTCGATCTCATGTACTCTGTTTTGGCTTAAAGCTCGAGAAGAAGTAATATAGTTATTGCTTGTCAGAATACAATTTGATTTGCGATCGAATTAAGCCTCTATTTCTGATTGAGATAGGCGATCGTAGTGTATGTATGTAAGTTATAAATTAATATTAAAGTCAGCTACTAATTTTTCAGTGCAGCAAATATACGGAAAATTTTTGCTTTTAGATAAACGATTTATCAATAAATTCGGTGAATTCAAGTATGTAGAATGAGAAAATACAAACTAGAGGCGTGCAGCGATCCACACACCCCTAGTTTGTAGTCCAACTTTAAGCCTGACTAGTTAGAACTCACTTAGGCAATGACAAAATCATTAGCACTGAGAGTAGGTTTACCGGAGAATTGAGCAACGGCTGACTCTCCTCCTAATACGCCTAGATCTGGATTGTAGAAAGAGATGTGTATAACTCATTTAAAGACTGCATCATACGATCTGCTGAAAAAATTTCCTCAAATCGAAGTTTTGATGCTCGACTCATAGATTGACGTAATATTAAAGATGTAGCTAATTTTTTCATTACATCCACTAATTCAAGTAGATTTTCTGATTCTACAATACAACCATTGACTCCTTCAATTACTAAATCGCTAGCTCCAAAAGTTCGAGTACAAATAATTGGTAATGAAGCCGCCATCGCCTCCATAGCAGAGAGAGAGAGTCCTTCATAGCGACTTGGTAAAACAAAAACATCAAAAACATTAAGTAAGTTTGGAACGTCAGTTCTCTCCCCTGTAAAAATTACACGAGGATTAGTTGTTTGTTTGAGGGTATCTAGTAACTCTCCAGTACCAACAAATAGAAGGTAGCTTTGAGGATGATTGAGATTGTGAAATGCTTTGAGCAAAAGTTCGGGATTTTTTTGATAGGTTAATCGACCTGTAAAGCCAAAAACTAAAGCATCATCAGGAATACCTAACTCTTGTCGAATTACCTGACGAGGGCGAGAAGGACGAAGCAAAGAAATACCATTTTCTATAACCTTAACTTTATTAGGATTGAATTTAAAAGTTTTTAACATATAAGCTTGTTCGTCCTGAGATACAGCGATAACTTTTTGACAAGCTAAATAACCTAGCAATAATTCAGCTAGCCATATTAGTAATGCTTTAAATCCAACTGCTTCAGTTGATAATGTTGCTAAACCGTTGGGAGTATAGAGCGTTCTGTGGCTCATGCCATTCAATATTGAGGCGATCCGTCCAGTCACTCCTGCTTTTGAACTATGACAGTGAATAATATCAAAAGGTCCATTTTCGCGAATATATTTTGAAATTACCTGAATCGTTTTCCAGTCTGACACTAAGTTGATGTTGCGTGACATCTGAATTTCTTGAAGTCGTACACCGATATTACTAAAATGCAATAACTCTTTTTGAAAAGAGGTATCCGCTCTTGCAGATGAATAAAGCAGATGAACCTCATGATTTTTGGCTAGATTATTGCAAATTATGCAAACATGACTGCCAACCCCAGTAAGGCATGACTCAACAATCAAAGCGATTTTCATTTTAAATATTGTTATAAGAATGAGAGTTTTTGAACAAACAATCAATCGAACATGTACTAGGCACTATCTTTACTGATAGCCTATCAGCATAACCATATTGTGTACTGAGAATATGAGCAACGGTCAACTTCAGTGACTCTAATAAACTTTAATCATTTGCCTGCATCTAATAAAATATTCAATGTAAGTTGTGCAGTTTTTTCCCAGCTAAATTCGTTTGCCTTATTTTTTCCATACTCGGTTAAAGTATTTCGTAATTCTGCATTGTCGATCACCGATAACATTGCATGACTTAAACTATTGACATCTCTTGGTTGAACTAAAATTCCTGCGTTACCCATAACTTCCGGTACTGAACCGCCGCTAGCTGCTATGACAGGAGTTCCTAGCGCCATTGCTTCTACAAGAGTTAACCCAAACCCTTCATATTCAGATGGGTTAACTAAAGCTATTGAACCAGCAATAAGACTATTTAACTGACTTCTATTCAATTCACCAAGCACCTGAATGTATTCTTTTGCGGTAGAGGATTGAATTCTAGAAGCTATGTCATCTGAATGGTTATAGTTATGCCTACCTGCAAGAATCAATTTCGGACGAACTTTCTGATTTGCACAAGCAGCATTTACTAATTCAAATGCTGCTATCAAATCAGGTACTCGCTTCCAAGGTTTCCAATTCCCAACATAAACGAAGTAGGGCGGATCGAGCTGTTGCGATATATGAAGATGTCCGTGTGTTAGGTTGACTCCGTTATAAATTATTTCTATTTGACTAGAATTTACACCTACCCAATGGGAAAAATCTGAGGCTGTACTTTTTGAAATACAAATGACTTTTTTACACTTCCAAGCTGCTAGTTTCAGCATGACTAAGAAGTACAATCGAGCTAACTGAGAGGTAGCATATTGAGGATAATTTAGCCAAATTGTGTCATGTACAGTGAGAACTGTAGGACAAGATGAAAAAACAGGAAAAGTTACATGAGGACTAAAAAATATATCTGGTTTGTATGTTCGACAAAACCTTGCCAACCATATCTGTTCCCTTATAGAGAACATTTTTGGTCCTCTAATTACATTCGCACCCTCTGGTTTAAGAGCTTTAATTGTGCTTAAGTCTTCCTCGTTAATTGCTATAATCAAAAAACTTAGATTTTTTTCATGAGTTATTCTATTTAAAATTTCTCTGATATATTCTCCAATCCCACCTTTAGAAATATGCCTAGCATCAATAGCAATCTTCACTAATGTACTCCGATAAACTTCTAGATAAAAATCTAAATGCGTGGTGAGTTGGTACAGTAATAATCGTGTTAACACACATACACGAAGACATTTATACAGCAAACGCCTTACTCAACAGTTATTATTCAATGTTTTTTCTTCAAAAAATTTCATGATAATAGACCGCAACTGTAACCATTTCTTTTCACCTATGAGAAAACGAGTTACACACCTTACTAATAAAGTTGCTGATTCTAAAGTAACAGAGGGATTACTCATTACTGCGGACTTAAGTTTAACCAGTGCTGTAGAAAAATCTCCCATCTCCATATACATTTTGGCAGACAAAAGATTCACGCAACTTTGTGCTTGCTTATCATCTAAAATTTCTCTTGTCTTAGCTCTACTTAATACTTCTGCAATATCATTTACCAAGCTTTGAGTGATAGTAAATGTTTTCGATGCTGAATGTAGACGAAATAGAGCTAAGTTATAAGAAATATGTTTTAACGGTATTTTTTCAGCTAACTTAATCCATAAGTCAAAGTCCATTGCATAATGGAGTGATAAATCTATTCCTCCAACTTCACGAACGTACTTTACCGGAGCAAATACAGCTGGTTGCGGCAAGTGATATTTCCAAGCTAGAATTTTTTCAAGTGTCATATCTGGACACTGGCGAGGACAGAGACCAAGATCGTTATCGCGTTCATCAATAAATCTGGCTAATCCATAAATAATACTAGGTTGCTCAGCTTCCATCCATGCAGAAACTACTTTAAAAAGTGCATTCTGAGCTAGAACATCATCAGAATTAAGCCAAGAAAAAATTTCTCCTTTAATTCTAGCAAGTCCTTTATTTATAGCGTCACTCTGACCGCGATCGCTTTCACTTATCCAATGAAAGCGCGGATCGCTTTCGTATTCTTTTAAAATAGATATTGTTTCATCTGTGCTACCTCCATCGATTACCCAATACTCAATTTTCTCGTAATTCTGCATTAGAACGCTTTCAATTGTCTTCCTAATAAACTTTCCTTGATTGTATGATGGCGTAATAATACTAACTAAGGGTAGAGATGAATTATTTTTAGCTTTTAACAAAAGATCCTCAGACATCGAATAGCTAGCCTCTAAGTTAAATTTAGTTTTGCTTGACGTTGGTAGTAAAAATTCAACATAAATTCAGTTAAGAGTTCAACTGCGTGTGTATCTCAGCCGCCTCTTGATATTTTTTGTAATTTTTACGTTTATAAATGATACATCTACTTAAATAAGTTGATAGATATACGTACAAAAACCAAATGATACTTTGTCTTGCTGACAAGACTCCAACATCAGTTAAGTTAGAAAGAATTATAAAAGTAATAAGAGTTATCGGTAAGATAGATTCAAGTTTACTTGACTGTTTCAACTCACCTATAGCTATAAAAATATTTCTAACTAATGATATCAATAAAGCTGACATACCGAGAAAGCCCAGTTGTAAACCTACATCTAACAATCCATTGTGAGCGTGGGGTGCTTGCCATCTCATTCTTTGCCAGATATCAGCACAAGGACCATCCAAACCTGTCCAAAAAGCATTAAACCCGTAGCCTAACACTGGATGTTCCATAATTTTTTCCCAAACTATTTCCCAGAGAATTGTTCGTCCAGTACCTGTAGTGTCACGACGAAAAAAGTCTAGAGCGGTTTCATAATTCGTAGCTAAGATAGTAATTATTGAAGTAATAAAAAACAAAACGAATGAAATCAAAACAACGTTTTTCGTTTTAAAAGTTCGCAATAATAACAAAAGAATCAAGAGTTCCAACAATGACAAGTAGGCGCTAACAGTATTTGTAATTACCAACGAAATTGTACTTATAGCAACAATGCTCCAGCTAATAACTCTATAATGTTTTGTATGCAATGCATGAATTAACCATAGAACTATACTTAGTACCATGATTCGTCCACAATTTGTCGGATGACTTAATAAGCCTTGAAAACGCAATCCGGTACGCAAATCAATCATAAAGGCATTAACTGGCATAAATAGAGCAAATACTAAGCCTAATATTGCTATAATTGCAAGCGACCAGCGAAACAGCCTCAGCATTTCATTTAAGCTATAACTAGTACCAAGGTGAACGGCAAAAATTGTTATTGCTAAGAGTGAAATACTATGAAAAAAAGTACTTACAGGTACTTCTGACCAGATTGTAGAAAGAAGCGATAGGGTAAGAAGCACGCACAAAAAAATGTCTTTGAAAATAAAATTTAATACTTGTCTGTATTTGAAGCTTGCAAATAAAATTCCTATTATGTAGATACTATAGTTGATTAAGCTCATTAATGGATTATAAGATTCTAATAATCTAGTACCCGGCTCTAGTTTTTCTAATGAAATTCCCATAAAAATACATAATGCGAATATAATAAAAATATTTTTTATGAGATTGAGATGTGTTTTATAGATCATATTACTTGATAAAAACAGTCAAGTTTAAAAACCTTGATTGCTAAAACCTGTTGCATTAGCTGGTTTTTAGCATCCAACCACTGAAATAGAATATTTTCTGCTTACTCATGTATCTGTTTAAACTTATTAATATCATGAAAATCTTTAAAATTCTGCTTTAACCACTCTTCGTCTTTTAGCCACCATTTGAACTTTAGAAGAAAATCCACTACTTCTTTTTCAAACCTGTAACGAATAAGCTTTGCCGGAACACCACCATAAATAGCGTATGCTGGAATATCTTTAGTGACAACTGCACCAGCAGCAATTATTGCTCCATCACCTATACTTACGCCATCTAAAATGATAGTGCTAGTACCAATCCATACATCATTTCCTATAGTAATATTAGCGCACTCTTTGAAGTAGTCTTTATCTGAAAATGTTAATCCTGCTTGTTTTCGAGTTGAAAAAAAGATTGGATGAGTTGAAACAAAGCTTCTAGTAGGATGACTACCTAAACCAATTTTACAATCTGAAGCGATAGAACAAAATTTACCTATACTTGCTCTATCAATTACGGTATTTTGACAAACATAAGTAAAAGAGCCAATTTGAGAATTAGCAATTTTGACTTGCTTGTAAATTGTAACATTAGGGTCAATTAATGAATTATAAACATGAGAAAGCTCGCCTTGAGTAAAATTTTTAAATTGAAGTTTATTGATACACCAATTATAGAGAAAACGCAAGTAGTAGGTTATGATATTTCTCGGTTTAAACTTAATCAGCTTAGATAAACTATTTATGAATGAATCTGTATCTTTTATTTCAAACAGCATAAATTACCTCGATTGGATTTTTACACCTTATAAATAAGTTTTTGTAATTTTGCTACAGCACGACTCCAGATAGGCGCATTAAATCTCGTTTTTTGAGTAAATTTGTCTGCGTCTAAGTTCTGTAATACATATGGTGGATGTTTGAGCGGAAACTGCATTTCTCCTATTTTCATATTAGAATATGAACTATAGCTTGTTGTATGAGTTGCTGCTTGTCCAAAACCAATATTTGAAATTAAATTTACATTAGGAAAGATGCCTAAACCACTTTGAACCCAGCAAGAAAATAACCAGCGAAAGAACCAACTATTAATCTGCCCGTTATAAGTTAAACAAAAAGTACGATGCCAGTATTTAGCTGCCTGAAAACTTAATAGTTTATCTGTAAGAATTCCACTATCTTTAATCATTGACCATAGCTTCATATCAAAGTCGAAATATTGCCATGCTCGCTTCCAGGTTGCCCAACCCCAGCAATCATGATAGAGAGAAACATAATAGCTATACTCAGTTCTTTGCTGTCCAGCTTGAAAATTGACTCCTGCAATAGACATAATTCGTCTATCATGTCGATAGTATTCAAGAAGTTCTTCACAGTATTGAAAAAAAGTAGGATGAGGTAGGCAATCATCTTCAAGAATGATTGCTTCTTCTGTATTACTAAAAACCCAGTTTAGCCCACTGGAAACACGACATTGGCATCCCATGTTAATATCAGAGTAATTTTTTATGACTTCACATTTCCAGTCAACTTGCTCAATAATTGCACGGGCAGCGGCACACTTTTCAGCTTCACCGGGTTTATCGTCACGAGCGCCGTCAGCAATGACAAAAAGCTGAGGAGGTTTGACTTGACGAATTGCCTCGAAAACTTTAGCAGTAGTATCAGGTCGATTAAAAATAATAAAAACAACAGGTGTTTTTAATTGCCAATTACTCATAATTACAAACCAGAGGTTTTAAGTATTAGAGTTCTACAAGTTTTTGCAAAGAGTTCGTATCCTTGTTGAACGAGGAATTGATATGTTTCATTGGTTGATAGCTCGGTGATACTTAAATTCAAACATTCAATCAAAATATATTCTGGTCTAAAAGCTTGCCAATCGTTTGAGTAAAGTACTTCTAAGTCTAATCCTTCAACATCAATTGACATGAAATCTATTTTATTATGAGATAAAAAATTACTACTCAGTATTTCTTTAAGAGGTGTAGCGATCGCACTTTGCTCTTTAAGAAGTTTCCATCCATGAGCAATTCTTTCAGAAGCTAGATTTCTATCAAAGGTGTTAAGAGCAGGTTCATCAAACATAAAGAAAGACATTTCTGTTTTTTCTTGAGCAATAGCTGCCTCTATATTAATATCTCTCGGTCTTTGTTTTTTAAACAGATTCATACTACCTGGCATCGCATCAATATTGATTCCATTCCATCCTTTTTGGTAAAATAAATAGGTGTTTGAAAATCGTTTTGGATGATGTGCACCTACATCAATATAAAACCCATTTTGCTTGCATTCAAATATTTTATTTAAAATTAAATCTTCCCCTTCTTGGGAATATGATTTGTTAACATAATTGTTATTTAGCTGTTTTTTCAGTTTTTGTAGCAAGCTCCAAATTTTGATAGAAAGAATATTCTTTAGGATACGTTTTAAGTTCATTTGTTTTAATTGATTAAAATAAGTGCTTTGAGTTGGATAAAAAACATTTTTCTTGTTTTTTGATTCAATAAATTTGTAATAAAAGCCGCAAAAGCATAGGAAACAACAGTAGCGATCGCCGCACCATTGCCAGAGTAAGTAGGAATTAAGAGAAAATTCAGTAACACATTAGCGATCGCCCCAATTAGCGTTCTTTGTAAAGAAAGCTTTGTCAAACCTTCAGTGATAAACCAAGGAGAAGTAGCAACACCCATAAAGACGAATAGAGATGCCCAAATATGGATGGTAAGAATGGAACTGGCTGCAATATATTCTTGACCGAACAGCCCTGTTACCAAGGTTTTCGATAGAAATGTCATAGGTATTGCGATCGCGATGGATAAACATACCATCAACCGCAATAGCTGTTTTATGCGCTGATAGTACAAACTCTCACTTATTCCCTTTGCCTCAATAATTGTAGGAAAGGCAGAAGAGCAAATTGCTGTGGGAATGAAGTACCAAAGTTCGGAGATCCGAGTCGCTGCTGAATAAAGTCCGACGGCGCGATCGTCGATCATCTGTCCCAGCATAATCTGGTCGATTCGCATATAAATCATAATCGTCAGTCCCGAAAGCATCAGCACCCAACTTTCTTTAAGTAAGGCGATTGCACGAGTAAGGCTCCAACGCCAAGCCAAAAGGCTATATCCTTGCATTCGGTAGACGATCGCTAACCCAATTGCACCTAACCCGCTTTCTAGCAAAACTACCCAAGCAAAAGCTATTAGAGATGCATTAATTTGAATTAAAGTTAACTTGACAAGGGTGATAACGATAAACGCTAGATTCTTAGCAATAACCGTATATTTTGATTGAACCTGCGCTTGAAATTGTAAATCAATGGTGTCAAAAGCCTGAAAAATTACTCCAACTGATAAAACACTGACTACCCAACAAGTTAGCTGGTCTCCTGAACGTAACAACGAAATACTAATAAGTGCTAATCCAACTAATACAAATCCGCCCAGAAATTTGAGAAAGAAAGTAGTACCAAGAATTTCATCCTTATATGAAGAGTCACGTACAATTTCACGAATTACTATGTTGTCCAAACCTAAAGTGGCAAATGGAGTTAGCAAAGCTACGAAAGCAGTGGCATAGTTTAATAGCCCAAATTGCTGAGTTCCCAAATAACGAGCTACCCACACACCTACAAAAAGCCCAACACCCATGCGAAGGATACGGTCAGCAAACAGCCAACTAGTATTTACCGCAACTTTACGTAACCGAGGGCTAAATCTTTCGCGGATTGACACAATAGATTTGAACATACAAATCTGAGTTATGATGCTGCCTTACGATTAGCTGTAGAACGCTGATGACTAGTGGAATCCTCCTCCATGTAATAGTCCTTCACATAGTAGTAATAACTATCAGATTCATTTTCCAAAATCACGCCATTGACAACCAAACCCAAGACCTTCTGACTGGAAGACTGCAATAAGTCTCTAGCAGTAGTAGCAGTATTAGAACTAACAACACCAGGTCTTGCTACCATTAATAAACCATCTGTCATCTTACCCAACATGAGAGCATCAGCAGCTACTAAGATAGGAGGGGCATCAATAATTACAAAATCAAACGATTTAGCAAAATTATCGATTAAGGAAGTCATTTGCACGGAATTGAGTAGTGCTACGGGGTTGGGAGGAGTTGCACCTGCCGTGAGAATATGCAATTTAGGCAGAACTTCTTTAATTGCAGACTGGTAATCTACTTGACCGACGATCGCATCGCTCAATCCTTCTGTATTAGCTTTCTCCCAAATGTGATGTTGTCTGGGACGGCGCATGTCTGCATCAACAATTAAGACTCTGTTTCCTAATTGAGCGATCGCCGCTCCTAAATTAGCAGAAACCGTAGACTTACCTTCTCCAGGAACAGAGCTAGTGACTAAAATCACTTTCAATTTATCTGAACTGGAAAATTTTAGGTTAGCCTGAAGCATCCGAAAAGCTTCGGCGATTGGCGCACGCGGAGTGTCTCTGACGGGGAGGGCGATCGCAGATGTTTCCCCATTTTTTCCATCGGCAGCAGCTTTCTTTGTCAGAGAAGGAATAGCTCCTAAAAAGGTATAGCCAAATAACTCTCTTGCTTCCTTCAGAGTTTTGACCGATGTATCCTGAATTTCTAAGACTGCAACCGTACCGCTTGATAACACTACGCTGAACAATATCCCTGCTACCAATATCATCATCGGTTTGAACAACAAAGCTTTTTCGGGAGCTAGTGCAGATTCAATAATCCGAGCGTTACCCATATTTTGATTCTCTGCTACCCTCACCTCTTGCAGCTTTTGCAGCAGAATTTCGTATGTTGATTGAGCCGCTTTGAGTTGTCTTTCGAGTTCCCGTTGTTGCTGTTCTAATTTGGGCAGAATGTTAGCTCTTTGTTTGTAGAGCTTATATTCACCCAATAAAGAAGCTAAACGACTTGCTAAACCCAGACGCTCTACTTCTAATTGAATATATGCCTCAGTTAGTTTCTGTTTACTTTCACCAATTTGTAACTTACCATCAGCTACGGTTCGCGTCTTTCCTACAGCCTGTGCGATCCGTTGGCTGAGTAAGGCTTTGAGAGCTGTTCTCTTTTGCTTAAGATTGGCAATTCCTGGATAGGTTTCGGCATAGCGCGTCCGTAATTGTGCTAGTTCGGCTTCGGTTTTTTGATACTCTGTTAAGACTCTTTGCACGCCGCGAGCCTGATTGAGCGCGTTGAGATTCAAGCTAGTATCTGCATCCATACCGACTTGTTGGCGCAGTTTTGCCAACTTAGTATTAGCATTTGCCAATTCTGCTCGAACCTGAGCGATTTGTCCTTCTAAAGTTTGAATGACCGTGACTGCACCTTGTGCTTCTGCTTCTAAAGCAATTAAGTGATTCTGTTCTTTAAAGCGACGCAAGGCGCTTTCAGCTCGTCGCACGCGGGCTTCAACATCAGGAATTTGCTTCGCAATAAAATCTCCGGCTGCTGTTGCCGTAACTCGGTTAGTTTGAATATTATTTTCTAGATAAACGTTCATCAATTTATTGACGACGGCAGCAGCTTCATCAGAACTGATGCTTTTATACGTCACTTGCATCACATCAGTGCCACCAATATTTTTCAACTTTAGTTTGTTGATAAAATCTTCTGGTTTAAGTGGTTCATTTTTGCGATCGTCTTTGAGATTTAGTGCAGCTATAGTTTTTTGTAAGAGAGGAATGGAACGTACTACCTCAATTTCTGTATTGACAGGATTACTTTGAAGATTTAAACCTTCTAAGTCTCCGATTCCTTGTCCTAGACCTGTGAGAGCAGCCGTTTGATCGTTTTTCTTAACGATCAGTTTCCCCGTCGCTTCATAAACGGGTTTCTGCAAGCATACAGCTATAATTGCTAAAGCCAGAATGGTAGTAAACACGCCCGTACCAGGTAGCCAACGGCGTTTTAAGATTATCCATAATTTTGAAAAATCTAACTCTAGATTTTCCGAGGTTTCAATAAGTCGCTCTTGCATAACTCAAAAATAGTAGAGAGAATAGTTTAGGCAAAAATTCCTGAAATACTAAGTTATAACTTCTCAGTACAACGCGAATCTTTACAAAGTTATTAAAGTTTTTGAGATACTACAGTTCAGTAAACTAAATTTCAAATAAAAGCTAACTTGAGTAATACAGGATGTCCAAGCGAGTTTTCACCGATAACTTTATTTCAGGCTAATTTACTTTTAAAAATTCTTCCGTGGATTTACGTATAAATGAAGGAAATCAAGGATTATATATCATAGCCATTTTCAATTGAATGAGATAGGCGAGTAGGGGCGCACAGCCGTGCGCCCCTACAAATATATTGGCGATCGCCAAGAGAAACGTTATCAGAAATTGCCCTTTTAGTGGAGAATAATTAGCAATTCCAAATTGGAATAAAAAACAATGGCGAAGAATCGAAAGCTAGCCGCTAAATTTTCAAACTCATTCATTCACTCTGTTGTTTTTGGGAATTAGAAATTTACTCAAAATAAAATAGGCGATCGCAGCTGCAATAATACCGTTAATAGGCTTGACACCTGGAGAGAAGTATGCAACTGCACTTGCCAACACGTAAGCAATAATTCCCGCCCAGTTAAATGCAGGCTGTTTTTCGGTTAATGCAGGGAACTGCCCTTTATGATGCAACCAGTAATCTGCCATTATGACCCCACCAATGGGAGGAATAAACGTTCCTAGTAAAATGAGGTAGGGGACGAGTAAATTGTAAATTCCGCCCCAGGCTAACACTAAAGCAACAGTCGCACCGCCCAACACGAAAGCCGTCCGTTTGTTAGTACGGAACATATGCGCGCCTGCAACCGAGAATGCATAGATGGTGTTGTCTTGTGTCGTCCACATATTCAAGAACAACAGCACCAAACCCCAAAATAGCAATCCTTGTTGCGCCATGACTTGTACGATGTCTTCATTACCGTAAACTAGAGCACAGAATGCACCGCTAAATATGAGTAAGCCATTGGCAAAGAAAAAGGCAGTGAGGGTACTTATCCATGCCGTGCGTCCCGAATTAGCAAATCGACTCCAGTTTGTGGCTTGAGTTCCGCCTGAAATAAACGTCCCGACAATAATTGTAATGGCTTCACCGATTGGCATTGGTTCTTTAGGGGCGATCGCCTGCAACCCTGCAAACCCTCCTACTTTTGCAGATGCGATCGCCAAACTCCAAACCATTAAAATTAACATTGCTGGGACGGCAATTCGACTTAGCCAATCCATCGCCCGATAGCCAATATACGCTGTAGAACAAAAGAAATAAGTAAAAAATAGAATAATCAGCCAATTCCAGCTAGCCGGAACGCCTAAAAGCTTATTTGCTAACTCTGCCATCAGCGCCGATCCCCAAGCATACCAACCAATTTGGGTAAAACCAAGCAGAAAATCGACCCAACGAGAACCCACATTGCCAAAACTAAACTGCGACATTAAGACCGTACTCAGCCCCATCTTGGCAGAAATATAAGCTAGTAGACTCGCGTAGATGCCTAAAATTAAATTACCGACGACAATCAGCGAGACAAGATCGGGGAAAAATCGAAACGATGGACCTACCCTACCCCCAGCAAATAACGTTCCCGAGTATAAGGTAAAACCCATCAGCAAGGGAGCTAAAGACCAAATTGATTTGCGTGCTGAGGCGGGGACAGCACTGAGGGGATAATCTTCACTAACAGGCGATCGCGCTACGAATTGCTGTTCTTCTGACGTGCTACTCATACTCAGGCGAATAAAAGGTTGAAATTATTCTCAGGGCGATCGCGATCGGGCAAATGTATCGTAGTTAACACGATCTGCGCTGAATTTTGCCTTCCCAGCCTATCGAACTGTAGTGATATGACTGCATAAATTAATATCGAAACTACAACATATAGCCGACCGGAAAGAATTGAGAAATAAACCTGTCCCTACTTGACTTTTTCATAGAAGCCATTATGCCAATGAACGTCACTCAAAAGCCGATCCAGTTCCATTTAGTTGAGGGAAAAATGATTCCAGGGCAGGAGATTGGTCTGAAAATCGATCGGTTTCTGACCCAAGATGCTACGGGTACGATGGTGATGCTGGAGTTGGAAGCTTTGGGAATCGATCGCGTCAAAACAGAAATTTCTGCCCAATATGTAGACCACAATTTATTACAAACAGATTACAAAAACGCCGACGACCATTTATTTCTGCGTTCTGCCTGTCAGCGATTTGGTATTTGGTACAGTCGCCCTGGAAACGGTGTCAGTCATCCCCTCCACATGGAACGATTCGATATGCTTGGGAAAACTCCGATCGGTTCCGACAGCCACACCCCCGCCGCTGGTTCTATCGCACCCAAATATTTAGGACAAGTAGCGGTGTTAGCTAAATCCTACGCTCGAATTAGGTGGCGAAATTTAGTTAATTTCGGTATTATGCCGCTAGAATTTGTCAATCCTGATGATTACGATACTATCGATCGCGATGATGAAATTGAAATTATAGGATTGCGCGATGCCTTAACTTCTGGACAAGCAATTGTGGCTAAAAATAAGACAAAAAATCTTGTTTATGAAATGACTCACAGCATCAGCCCGCGTCAAATTAATATCCTTTTACACGGAGGTGTAATCAACGAATTTAGGGGAAAATTGAGCGATCGACAAGATTTAAGCGAAGACCCTAGCATTTCTGCCAAGCAAGAATCTTTGGCTGATAAACAAGATGTATTGGGGTAATTGGTAATTGGTAATTGGTAGTTGTAAGTTAACCCTTCTCCTCGTTCGATCTCATTCTATTTACCGATCGCTATTTATAACTCTCGGAGGAGATGCCAATAAAAACTTCTGTGACAGACTACAGGATAATTCAACAAAAAAGTCTTGCCTGATAATTCGGAGGAAAGTATGGGTATAGGCGATTTTTTTAAAAACATTCCTGGTGTAGGCGATCGCAGACGAGATGACGATCGAGATTATCGAGATCGCAATGACGACGACGATCGCAGAGATCGCAATCGCGACAAAGATGACGACGACGATCGTGAGTACAAATATCGTTCGCGGGTAGAAGAAGAACGAGAATATAAAGATCGGTACGACGAAGAGGATGAAGACGACGATCGCAAATATAGACGGCGCGATCGCGACGATGACGATGACGATCGAGAGTATAGAAGTCGCAGTCGGGATGACGATGACGATCGGGAATATCGATCCCGCGATCGCAATGATGACGATGATGATGACTAAAACCGTCGTCTTGAGTTTGAGCTAGATTGCAGCACCATTTTTGCTTAGAATGAACCAAGTAAGGCTTCGTTTGGCGTTAGCTTCCCAGTTAGCGCCATTTTTGTTGAGATTGTTTGCTTTCGGAAAAAACTATTTTGTTGTATTAAAAAATACATTTGCGATTACCCATGCAAGATCGACTTCGCGCCCATGTATTCGTTTCTGGTAGAGTCCAAGGAGTAGGCTACAGAATGTCAACGGCTGAGATGGCTGCTGAGATGGGGTTACATGGCTGGGTGCGAAACTTACCTGACGGACGAGTGGAAGCCGTATTTGAAGGAACTCAAGAATTAGTAGAAGCGGCGATCGCGTGGTGTCGCCAGGGAAACCCGCCTGCTGTTGTCAAAGACGTGGCGGTTGAGTACGAGACACCAGAAGGATTACGCAATTTTGAGATCCGGCGTTGATTTGGCAAGTAGAGGCAGCCGTGCGCTACTGTTTAGGTTTATGACAGGTATTGACAGCGATGTGGAAATCGCGATCGCTCCTGGTGTAGTCTTTTTTTAGACCATCTAGAACGCTTAGGGGAATTTTTCTGCCAAATTGTTTCGTCTGCCTCTATTTAGAAAATACTATACTGAATATTGGTTTTATCTGTAGTCGTTCTTCAAAATAGGTAATTTTTACTATGCACGATCGTATTGCCGATATCCGCATTGATAATTCACATATCTTAATTACCCCGAAAGAACTAAAAACAAAGTTACCCTTGACGGAAAAAGCAGAAAAAACTGTCCTCCGCTTTCGGAAAGAATTAGAAAATATATTAGATGGTATAGATAATAGAAAGTTTATTGTAGTTGGTCCCTGTTCTATTCACGATGTTGCAGCAGCAGAAGAGTATGCGGGGAGATTAAAAAATTTAGCAGACAAAGTTCAAGATAAATTTCTGCTGATTATGCGCGTGTATTTTGAAAAACCTCGCACGACAGTAGGATGGAAAGGATTGATCAACGACCCCGATATGGATGATTCTTTCCATATTGAAAAAGGTTTGCATTTAGCCCGGAGCTTATCATTAAAGCTAGCAGAAATGGGCATTCCTGCGGCAACAGAAGCACTCGATCCAATCGTACCGCAGTATATCAGCGAACTTATGTCTTGGGCGGCGATCGGGGCGAGAACGACTGAATCTCAGACTCACCGAGAAATTGCCAGCGGGCTATCAATGCCAGTAGGCTTTAAGAATGGGACTGATGGTGGTATTCAAGTTGCTCTCAATGCCCTCCATGCAGCGAGTACTCCACACAATTTTCTGGGGATCGATCAAAGAGGACGAGTGAGCGTTTTCAAAACGAAAGGAAATGCTTACGGACATATTATTTTACGGGGTGGTGGTGGCAAGCCTAATTACGAGATTGCCCATGTGAAGAAAGTAGAAGAAAAGTTAAAAGAGGCAGGTTTACCATCACGAATTGTCATCGATTGCAGCCACGGTAATTCTAATAAAAACTACAAATTACAAACTGTAGCTTTTAACGATGCGATCGCGCAAATTGTAGAAGGAAATACATCAATTCTAGGAATGATGTTAGAATCTCATTTGTATGAGGGTCATCAGTCAATTCCTTGCGATTTGTCAAAATTGAAATATGGTATCTCAGTGACAGATCAGTGTATCGGTTGGGAAGAAACTGAGGAAGTTATTTTGGCAGCTTATGAGAAATTGAGTAAGGAAGCGATCGCAGTAGGTGGTTGAGATCCCCCCAACCCCCCTTAAAAAGGGGGGCTAAAGATATTTCCAATATTCCTTAGAAATGTAGAGACGTTACATGTAACGTCTCTACAGTGAAATTACCGATCGCTTCCTCACCAACTAACAGTTATATTCAGAGTCAAAAAATTGCTCGATCCCAATGAATGACTCTGAATCTGGACAGCATATTCGCACCAAGTTACAGCAAATCTGGGGATATTCAGATTTTCGTCTACCCCAAAGGGAAATTATTCGTAGTATATTATCGGGGCAAGATACTTTGATAATTATGCCCACGGGTGGAGGTAAGTCGATTTGTTTTCAACTTCCAGCACTACTACAAACAGGTTTAACTATAGTCGTTTCTCCTCTAGTAGCGTTGATGGAAAATCAAGTTAAAGAATTGCGCGATCGCCATCTTCCTGCTGCTTTATTACACAGCGAACTACCAAAAGATAGCCGTTTTAAAACGCTACAACAATTAGAACGGCAACAAATAAAACTCCTTTATTTATCGCCAGAAACTTTACTCAGTAAACCTATCTGGGAAAGGCTATCTCAACCGCAATTAAAAATTGATAGTCTAATTTTAGATGAAGCTCACTGTTTATCTCAATGGGGGGATACATTTCGTCCTGCATATCGCCGTTTGGGTACAGTGCGATCGGCTTTACTTCAGTCTAAACCAATTGGAGCAAAAATTGCGATCGCGGCTTTTACTGCAACAGCAGATCCGACAACTCAGCAGACAATTCAGCAAGTCTTACAACTACAACAGCCAGCAATTTTTCGTCAAAATCCCTACCGTTCTAATCTGCATCTTCAGGTAAAAATAGTTTGGACACCTAAAGGACGGAAACACCAATTAGAGAAATTTATTCAGTCACAACAAGGAGAAGCTGGGTTAGTTTACGTACGTACCCGCCGTGATAGCGAGAGTTTAGCAGAATGGTTAATGCAACGAGGATATGTGACTGCGGCTTATCATGCAGGCTTGAGTCCAGCAGAACGTCGTAGAATTGAAGCTAGCTGGTTGAATGGAGAAATGCAATTTGTTATCTGTACCAGCGCCTTCGGAATGGGGATTAATAAACCCAACGTGAGATGGGTGATACATTTCCACTCTCCCTTATTATTATCAGAATATGTGCAGGAAGTTGGGCGTGCTGGTAGAGATGGAAAACCGAGTATTGCATTAACGTTAATTAGCGAACCTACAGGATGGTTAGATCCAGAAGATAAGCAGCGTCAGCAGTTTTTTGAAAATAAAATGCGATCGCAATATTTATCAGCACAACAATTAGCAAAAAAACTTCCAGTGAAGGGAGAAGTAGAGGCTGTAGCACGCAAATTTTCTGATGGTGCGATTGCGTTATCTCTCCTCCACAGTGCAAATTTGTTAGACTGGCAAGATCCATTTCATTACACGATCCGTCAACCAATTAAACTACAACCACCTAAACAATTTCTCACAGTACAGCAGATGACTCAGTATCTTACAACGAAACAGTGTCGCTGGCAGTATTTGTTAAAATGTTTTGGGTTCAGTCAAGAATTACCATCTTCAGGTTGCGGACATTGCGATCGATGTAAAAAACATTAATTATGTAAATAGATTATGGTAAACAATCCAGAACAATTTGCCAGCGATAACTATTCTGGAATTTGTCCAGAGGCTTTAGAATATATGCTGAAAGCGAATGCAGGTAGTTCGCCTGCATATGGTAACGATGAATGGACGCAAAAAGCTTCCGATTATTTTCGGCAAATTTTTGAAACTGACTGCGAAGTATTTTTTGTTTTTAACGGTACAGCCGCTAATTCACTCTCTCTAGCCGCACTCTGCCAATCTTATCATAGTGTTATTTGTCACGAAGTCGCACATATTGAAACTGATGAATGCGGTGCGCCAGAATTTGCTTCCAATGGTTCCAAATTACTCCTAGCTAGAGGCGAAATGGGTAAGCTAAACCCAGCATCAGTAGAAGCAATTGTGAGTAAGCGTGCGGATATCCACTTTCCTAAACCTAAAGTTATCAGCTTGACGCAAGCCACAGAATTAGGAACTTTATACTCTATTGACGAACTTTTAGCAATTCAAGAAATTGCCCAAAAATATGATTTAAAAATCCACATGGATGGCGCACGCTTTGCTAATGCTGTCGTCACAATGAATAAAACTCTAGCAGAAATTACCTGGAAAAGTGGAGTTGATGTCTTGTGTTTTTGCGGTACTAAAAATGGTACGGCAATGGGTGAAGCAATTATCTTTTTTAATAGAAGCTTAGCAGAAGACTTTGCCTATCGCTGCAAGCAAGCGGGACAATTAGCATCGAAAATGCGATTTATTTCCGCACCTTGGCTGGGTTTGTTAGAAACAGGTGCTTGGTTAAGAAATGCGCGTCACGCTAATGAATGTGCGGAATATTTAGAAAATCAACTTTTAAATATTGATGGTGTAGAAATTCTATTTCCCAGGCAAGTCAATGGTGTGTTCGTGCAGTTATCAGAACATACTATTAATCAATTACGTGCCAAGAACTGGCAGTTTTACACTTTTATCGGCGCTGGTGGTGTAAGATTTATGTGTTCTTGGGGAACGACTAAAGAAAGAATTGATGAGTTAGTTGCAGATATTAAAGCTTCGCTTTGAAAAGGCAAAAGTCAAAAGTCAAAAGTCAAAACTGAGGAGATAGGAGACAGGAGAAGATTAAATATAAATTCTTCTCACTCACCACGCACCACTCATAACAACTGACTAATGACCAATGACCAATGACTAATTACCCCATTAAAATCACGCGGTTAATTACGTGAATTACACCATTATCAGCTTCAATATCTGGTGCTAATACTGTGGCATTTTTGACTTCAAAGCCATCAGTACAATTAATCGGAATTGGCGAACCTTCCACCGAAATGACAGAATCGACTTTTGCTAAGTCAGCTTGCATCAACTTACCAGAAACAACATGGAAAGTTAAAATTCTTGCTAATTGAGGAATGTTTTGTAGTAAGGTTTGGATAGTTCCAGGTGGTAGTTGAGCGAATGCTTCGTCGTTGGGTGCAAACACCGTGAATGGACCAGGACTTTTGAGAGTGTCTACTAATCCTGCTGCTTGTACTGCCGCTACTAAAGTATTGAAAGAACCCGCACCAACAGCAATATCGACAATGTCAGCCATGTATCTTACCTAGAGTATAAAAAAATGCTCGTATAGCAATTACCAATTACGAACATATCATAGGTAGGGACGCATAACCGTCCGCTCCTATAAGATATATATTATTCAAATGATAGAATCGACTCTACTATTATTCATTACTCAACTGCTTGGTTTTCACTTGTCGCCAACGCATAAAAACCCCATAATTGGGACTGAATAAAAAAGCTAAGGCAAATAATCCCGAAACAACTAAGACGATCGCGGGACCGGATGGTAAGTTAAAAAAGTAACTGAGATACATGCCGCTAATACTAGAAACAATCCCAATCGCCGCACCTACAATCATCACTTGATGCAAGCGTGTTACGAGTAAATAGGCAGTTGCGCCAGGTGTAATGAGGAGGGATAATACTAAAATCACGCCTACTGCTTTCATGCTGGCGACAATTGTTAAAGCAATTAACAACATTAAACCAAAATTCAGCTGATTTACTGGTAAGCCAGCAGCTTGAGCGCCTAGCGGATCGAAAGTGTAAAATAGGAGTTCTTTGTATAAGAGGAAAACAACAATTAATACTACAGTGGCAATAATTGCCGTGTCGCGGACATCATCAAAAGTCACGCCGAGAATGTTGCCAAATAAAAAGTGATTGAGATCGATTTTATTCTGCTTCTGAATTGTCGTAATTAAAGTAATTCCTAGTGCAAAAAAAGCTGAAAAAACGATACCCATCGCTGCATCTTCTTTGATCGGCGATCGCGTGCGTATCCAAGCGATTAGCAGCGTACTAATTACCCCAGCAATAAATGCACCAACAAAAATATTTGCCCCAACTAAAAAGGCGATCGCGAGTCCTGGTAGAACAGAGTGACTGATGGCATCGCCCAACAAGGCTAAGCGTTGTACCATCAAGTAACTGCCGACGACAGCGCATAACAAACCGACAAGAATCGCGACGACAAGCGATCGCTGCATGAATCCATACTGCAACGGCTCAATCAGTGCCTCAAGCATCAAGCAGCAGCTCCACTAAAATACATCACCTTACCACTGTAGGCGCGATAAAGATTATCTTCAGTTAACACTGAAACGCGATCGCCTGTAGCAATTATCTCGCGATTGAGCAAAATCAAATCGTCAAAGTGCTGAATCGATTCTCCCAAGTCGTGATTCACAACTAATACGATTTTTCCAGCTTGGGCTAATTCGTGAAAAACATCAAAAATTACAGTTTGGGTTTTTTGGTCGATTCCTACCAATGGTTCGTCAAAGCAAAATATTTCTGCTTCTTGAGTCAAAGCGCGTGCCAAAAATACTCGTTGCTGTTGTCCTCCCGATAGCTGTCCGATGGGACGATTTTTATATGCGTCCATTCCTACCCGTTCTAATGCAGATTGGGCGACTTTACGACTGACAGTAGAGAAACGCTGAAATAAACCCGTTTTCTTGACTCTGCCCATCATCACCACATCCCACACCGTAGCAGGATAAGTCCAGTCGATTTGCGATCGTTGGGGAACGTATGCAACTTTTTCCAACTGCTGCACCAATGGTTTGCCCTGGTAAAGCACGTTACCGCTGGACAGAGGAACCAGTCCCAACATTGCTTTAATCAGAGTACTTTTACCCGCACCATTGGGACCAAAAACTCCGGTCAGCCTTCCAGGTCGCACCGTGCAGTTAATATCGCGTAGTGCTTCCTGCGTGCGGTACTGCACCCCTAAATGGCTGATATTAATATTTGCGGCGCTGGCGATATTTAGATCCATTTTCTGTACGTTCGCAGCAGTTGACACAAACCCATGAGTATTTATTCTGGGCTGGAGCCTCAAATTAAAAGTTTTCATAACACTAACTTTTTTTGTCTACTTTGAGCATACTGTAAAAATGAAAAGAATATGAAAACATCTATAAAAGGAAATAATGTTGATGATAAGCGGGAATGATGATAGAGCAGGGAGCAGGGAGCAGGGAGCAGGGGAGCAGGGGAGCAGGTGGGTAGGTGGGCTTCAGGTGCAACAACCACTAACCACCAACCACCAACCACCAGCAGTCAAGAATCTTCAATTCCGAATTCCGAATTCCGAATTCCGAATTCTTATTTGCCTCTTGCCTCTTGCCCTTCTATCTAGTTGTAGCCAACCAGATACAAGCCGCACCTCTCCGGGGACAGAAAAGCCGCAAGTCGTGGCGACTAGCACCATCATCAATGATTTAGCAGAACGGGTAGCAGGAGAAGAAATTCAACTGCGGGGAATTTTGAAGCCGGGGGACGATCCCCACGTTTACGAACCAGTACCAGCCGATAGTCAGGCGTTGGAAGATGCAGACTTGATTTTGTATAACGGCTACAACTTAGAACCAGGACTGATTAAGCTGATGAATGCGGCAGGATTGCAAGGGCGTAAATTGGCTGTAGGGGAAGTTGTGAAACCTTTACAGCTAGATAAAGGCAAAGGGGAAGTCGTCCCCGATCCTCACGTTTGGGGCGATGTGGAAAACTCAATTCAAATGGTGAACCGGATTCGCGATGCTTTGATTGAATTGTCACCAGAAGATAAAGAGAAATTTACTCAAAATGCCGCACAACTGATCGCCCAGTTGCAGAAATTAGATATATGGATGACGCAGCAAATTCAAACCATCCCCGCAGAACGACGAAAATTAGTTACGACGCACGATGCATTTCAATACTTCGGTCGCGCCTATGGAATGGCGATCGCCGGGACTCTAATTGGGATCAGTACGGAAGAACAACCCAGCGCCCAAACTATCCAAAAATTAGTCGAAGCTGTGAAAAGAGCTGGAGTTCCCGCTATCTTTGCCGAAACTACAATTAATCCTGCTTTAATTACTACTGTTGCTCAGGAGGCGGGAGTCAAGTTAGCACCGCGCCAACTCTATTCTGACTCGATCGGCGCTACTGGTAGTAATGGAGACTCGTATATCAAAATGATGGTAGCCAATACGCAGACGATTGTAGAAGCATTGGGAGGAAAATACGAGCCATTTGAGTCAGCAACCAGTGACCAGTGACCAGTGACCAACTACAATAATTCCGTGCATCAAAAAACTACTATTCCTTCTACCTGGCATGGCAATTTAGATATCGTGTATGCTCTGCGCAACGGTAAGACACAACCAATAAGAGATCGCGTTCAAGCACCGTTAAAAGTGCAGCGTCCGTTTTACCCAGAAGGAGACATATGCCATACTGCTATCTTGCACACGGCTGGGGGAATTGTGGGGGGCGATCGCCTTTCTATTAACCTGCAACTCCAACCGCGATCGCAAGCTTTAGTCACGACAACAGCTGCGAGTAAAATTTATCGCAGCAACGGCTTACCAGCCAGACAAATAGTCGAGATTCAGATTGATGCGGGTGCTTGCTTGGAGTGGTTGCCTCAAGAAACAATTGTCTTTAACGGCGCAAATTATCGTCAAGACTTGCGCGTAGAATTAGCTCCAGGTGCTAGCTGGTTGGGTTGGGAAATTACCAGATTTGGACGCAGCGCTAGAGGAGAAAGATTTTTACAAGGAGAGTGGCGATCGCATACTGAAATATGGCAACAAGGACAACCTTTATGGATCGATCGGCAATGGTTGCCAGGAGAAGAAGCAATTCTCAACAGTCCCCACGGTTTAGCCGGACATTCCATTGTCGCCACTCTTGCTTGGGTTGGACAACCCGTCTCGCCGGAATTAGTAGCGCAAGTGAGAGAATTATGGGGACAAGGGGGACAAGGTGACAACTACCAATTACCAATTACCAATTACCAATTACCAATTACCAACCACGGAGTCACTCGCCTCCCGTATGGATTGTTGTGTCGCTACCGTGGCTCTAGTTCGATTGAGGTGCGAAACTGGTTTACGTCTGTGTGGCAATTATTGCGCTTATCATTATTAGACAGATCTAGCTGTTTACCTAGAGTTTGGCAAATAGGGCAGTGAGTTGTGAGTCGTGAGTGACAAATGACTAATGACCAATGACAGCCATAACGCCAGATCTGATAAATCACATGGAGTAGAAAAGAACATCAATGCAACTTACGCCGCAGGAAAAGGATAAACTACTCATCTTCACCGCTGCTTTGGTAGCAGAACGCCGTAAAACTAGAGGACTAAAACTTAACTATCCAGAAGCAGTGGCGTATATTTCTGCCGCTATTCTGGAAGGGGCGCGAGAAGGGCGTACTGTCGCCGAGTTGATGAGTTTTGGCGCAACTCTCCTGATGCGAGATGAAGTCATGGAGGGAGTACCGGAGATGTTGCATGAAGTCCAGATAGAGGCAACATTCCCTGATGGAACGAAATTAGTTACCGTCCACAACCCGATTCGTTAGTTAGAAATGGGAATTTTCACACAACAAGAGTTTTTACCTGAA
This sequence comes from Chroococcidiopsis sp. [FACHB-1243], assembly GCF_014696895.1. Taxonomy (NCBI): domain Bacteria; kingdom Bacillati; phylum Cyanobacteriota; class Cyanophyceae; order Chroococcidiopsidales; family Chroococcidiopsidaceae; genus Chroococcidiopsis; species Chroococcidiopsis sp. [FACHB-1243]. The sequence continues at coordinate 156,036 of NZ_JACJQX010000010.1, forward strand.
ATTGAGTATGTCGTGAGTACGAGGAGATACAACAGAATGACATAAAACTTAAAGTACCACTCTAACCCCGTAAGCGATTCAACTGGGTAGCTACATCCATCACAGCAGTACCCCAAGCAAGGTCTTCCTGGCTTAGTAGATAAGCAGCAGCGCCGTGCAACTCGATACCTCTCAGCATTCCCCAGCGTTGTATCGACTCATCTCCAAGGCGCATAAAGAGTTTTGCATCGTGGGCGATTGCTGCATCGGTGTAGTGCTTAAGCCAGATTTTTTGTTCTCGGTTGAAGCCGTAGCCTCTGATAATTGCAGCTTGGATTTTCGGACTGAGCTTGAAATTACTGCTCATATGGTTGCCTCCTATTGAAGTCTCAATTGTCCTAGTCTTCAGCTTCTTCTTTGTCTTCTGAAGCTTCTAAATTTTTATCCACCATGCTCGATAAATCTTTTTCAAGCCTTTATACTGACAGCGCCGCGATAAGTTGACTCTTGGTCATGTCGCCGTAGCCGCGAACGTGTCTCTCTCTCGCCAACTTCTTGAGCTGCCGTATATTCTTCTTCAGCAACTCATCAACTCTGCTCCAGTAAGGGGTATTGACTGGCAATGTACAACCCCAACCAATCCAGCTCGTATCCGGCTCTATCACATCCCAGCCCTGGAGCGGTCGTACTTGATTAAGTTGAAGACCGCGACCCTGCGGCATCTCTTTTTCACTGGCAGGGCAGAATAACCAGCAATAGAAGCTAAAAACTACAACGAATAGAAATACTGCGAACATTGAATTCCTATGAGGTGGGGTGTTTATCTCTTCCTCATCCTCGTATTTCTATAGTAGTGCAATAGTTCACTAGTGTGCGATGTCGAAATAATACTTTACAACATTTGCACTACTGCTAAACTGCACTATAGTATAAGTACACTAGTGAAGATGAAAGCATGATGATAAACACTATTGCTGAATTTTGTAATAGGCGGGAGACGAACATCTTCAAGCTTGCTAACGATGCTGGTGTTTCTCCTAGTACGTTGTATCGGTTGAGGGCAAATCCTACATCGTTACCAGGTGCAGATGTCTTGGACAAAATCTTTAACCTGTATCCCGATGCCACGCCTAACGACCTAATCAGACACATCCCCGATGGTGTAGAAGGTGATGCTAGTTAATACACCCGCCTTGGTGAAAGACCTGCTGGCGCTGCTCCCTGATGTCTTGCCCAGCGTGTCTATTGACGAGTTGAAGGAGTTGCCGCGCTCCTCTGCCTGCTACCTCTGGACTGCCGATAATACGGTCTTATACGTTGGCTTAACCAGTAATATGCACTGGCGCTGGAACAACTCCAAACCACACAAACTCCCTCAGCTCCTCAAGAAAGGAGCCGAAAGAGTATCGTGGATAACTCTAAAGAAAGCACCATCGTTCGAGGACATGGAGGAGAATGCCAAAATATTAGAAGCAACGCTAATCCAGCTCTACGCGCCACCCCTCAACATCGAGTACAATCCCAAATTCAAGTTCAGATGGCAAGACAAGAAGAAGCCCAGCCGCAAACTGATGTGATGGAAATACCTCCACGAGTGAAAGACCTGACGGGACAGCGATTCGGTAAGTGGGTGGTGCAGGAATTCGCTGGAAGAAATAAACTAAAAAAAATTCAATGGATGTGTCTATGCGACTGCGGCAAAACAAAGGTGGTAACAGGAGATAGCTTATCCTACGGAACTACTACCTCTTGTGGCTGTAGTAGGGGCAGGAAAGGCGCTCGACAACCTTGCAAGGATAAACAGCCCAGCAAAGCAGCCGCTACACCCTCAGCAATAGAGCAGCAGGGCTATGCATGGAGGACAGAGAACGCAGCCTCGCCCTTGAATAACAAGAAGTTGGAGCAGCATCCCAATGGGCTGTGGAAATATCCAGGGTCTTACGTATCTCATTTCGTACCCCTACCACCTCACCTCGTCCCTCCATCTTTTGAACCGAACTATAAACGCATACATCGCGGCTTATGCAGGTGATTGGCAGTCATGGTTTAGAGATACATTCAACAATAGCACTGACTCTGTTGAACGCTGGCTTAACAAGTTTGTGAGTGATGATGTCAAGCAGATTCGTGCTGCTAAGCCAAATACTGATGCAGCCGAACGTATGCGTCGTATGCTCCAGCGCAACATCTCATTTCCATTAGAGATAGTGGAGAAGCTAGAAGAGCTAGCAGCAGAGCATGAGACAACACTATCAGACATCATTCGCCAAGCAGTCAACGAATACCTATTCAACCACAATCGCTAGACACATAACGTTAGGAGATAAAATCATGACACTCGCACCTATCAACTTCGACGACCATCACAATAGAATCAGCCGCAAGCTAGAAGAAATGAATGCATTGCTAGCTGACCTCAACGCCAAGCAGCAAGAGTTAGAGAGAGATACTCAGACTGCACTAGACTTCAGCAGACAACGCTCTACTAATAACCTAAACCAATTCTTCGCATCATTCAGGAAATATCAACTCACTGCTGGTAAGAATAGAGGCTATCATGCACCAACCAGAGAATTAATTGGAATCTATATGCTGGGTACAATTGGAGTGGACTACAAAACTATCGCACGTGAACTCAACAAACTAAACGGTAATGTTAAGCAAAACCTTGAGATTATGCGCGATGAGTTTGGTTGGACAGAAGAAGTAAATGGGATGTGGTACTTGACTGAATCAGGAAGAGAACGTGCTAAAGGGTGGAAAGAGGACAGAGATGGACAGCAAACAGCCTGAGATAATCTATTCGATGTCTAAGAGTTGGGAAGATAGGCTTAAACCTATTGAGAGTGATATGACTGGTCTTACTAACCAGAGCATAGAATGGTGAACAGTTTTAGGCAGCGGAGTAAGCAACATGTTTCTCACGAAAAAAGTTTTGTACAACGTGTGGTTGACGTTGTGTA
>NZ_JACJQX010000100.1:0-7541 GCF_014696895.1 Chroococcidiopsis sp. [FACHB-1243]
AAAAGTGCCGCCACTTGAACAAGGAAGCTGTAGACATTGGAGGGAGCGAAGGCAGAACTGAGCTTGTCTACCCTACCATTAACGGTTTTTGCGACACAACCGTTTTGGGTAGCGATCGCTGGTCCCTTAGTCAGTTTATTGTTGTTCGGGTTATTGACAACAATTAACGTCAGTGTCCCATTACTAGCACCTTTCGCCGCAGTTGTAGGAACGTTGGCTTACGTGAATTTGGCGTTGGCGCTGTTCAACTTAATTCCTGGCTTACCTTTGGATGGAGGTAACATCCTCAAAGCACTAGTTTGGAAAATTACGGGTAATTCTGAAAAAGGTGTTGTCTTTGCCAGTAGAGCAGGGCAATTCATTGGCTGGTTGGCGATCGCTTCTGGCTTAATTCCCTTACTATTGTTTGGTAGTTTTGGTAACTTCTGGAACTTAATCTTAGGTTGGTTTTTACTTCAAAATGCTACCAGGACTGCCCAATCTGCTACGTTGCAGTCAACACTAAAGAAGATTAAGGTAGCAGACGTAGTAAATTTTGACAGCCCAATAGTATCAGCCGAGCTTTCTTTGAGAGAATTTGCTGATGAATCGATTCTTGGTCATGGTAAGTGGGAGAGGTTTTTAGTCACCGATCTTGAAGGGCAACTAGTTGGTACGATGACTCTAGATGCTTTAAGAGTGGTTCCTACTTCACGTTGGGCAGAAACCCAAGTGAGAGAATTGATGCAACCGATCGAAGCATCGGCGATGATTCAATCCGAGCAATCGCTACTAGAAGCAGTAAAAATCCTAGAACAACAGCAACGCTCGGCGCTACCTGTAATTGGGGAGAATGGCGTACTAGTTGGACTTTTAGAGAAAGCTGCGGTTCTGCGCTGGTTGCAAAAACGAGTACAAGCACCTGCGTAGCAAATTCTGTCATTGCTCAAATCTCCCTCAGACTTTGAAACTCCTGTCTGGGGGAGTTTTTTTAGAGACTTCCTAAAATTCCTAACTTCTTTCCCCAATCCTCATCATGCCGCAATGTTAGAACAGTGTAACCAGTGTTGTACCTGAGATTATCTCGCTCGATTTGGTCTTGTTTGCGCTTGTCTGGACTGTCATGAACCGAACCGTCACAGAAAATAGCGATCGCGGCATTGGTTTTATAGAGAAAATCCGGCTTGCAGTTGGCTGAGGGAATTAATTCTTGTGCCGCATCCGGTAGTTTATATCCCCGTTGATAAATCTCCTGTAAAACGACTCGCTCGAAATTAGAATTAGGGTCTGTTTGTTGTAGTAATTGCTGATATCGCTCCTCGCGGGACATCCCTTCAGAATTGCTAACAACTTGACTTGCTAGCAGTTGGTCGAGCAAGGGTTTAATTAAATAGCGATTGATGAATGCATGGTCAAATTGGTTGCGGTAGGATAGCAAGCATTCGTAGCAAGCTTGGACGCAGCTTTCTTTGGGTTGCTTGAAATGGCAAATATCTAGAGCGGCAGCGGCGATTTTTTGAAATGCCTCTGGTTTTTCTAATAGCTGCGAAAGAACGCCCGCTCCCCCTTCTGCTGCTTCCCAAAAAAGCAAATACTTACCTTCCCCCAGTCGTTCGGAGTCGAGTTCGTCGGCTTCTAATTTGTATACTGCTTGGATGGCTGTTTCTAAAGTGTATTGCAGCGTAGCAATAAAAGCTTCTCTATTCTCAGCCGGAACGCTTAAAGGCTCGACAACTAGAATATTACAAGTGTCGTCTACCATTAAATTAACTTCCGTATGCAAGCTGTCAGTAGCTCGATCGTTTCTGGGATCGCCCCAGAACCCTGTTTTGGTATCGAGTTTAAATCCCCGCTCGTCGATATTCTTCTTCAGTCCGCGATTAATCCGCCAGATTTTCGCTGTGGCTCCATAGGTTAAGCGCAACAGTGGCGTGCCTTCGGTAGTTTGGACGGTTGCTGATTCTTGTTTTTGGCTATCGTAGCGGAAGTGAGTGGTAACGTTGTAACCGTACTTGAGCCGTTCTTCTTCATCGCAGGTAATGCGTTCTCGTCGGCGAGCGATCGCAGTTTCCATTGGCAGCACGCGAGTCAGTTTAGCGATATTCTGGTAGCGATCGTTTTTAATTGCTGCACCGCAATTAGAGCAGGTGTCGCGAGAATCACCTTCGTGGAAATAACCGCAGTTAAAGCAGATGCTCGCCCGTTTATACTGGCTGTCAATACCGCTAACGGGAACTTTGGTCTTTGTCACCATAAATTTACTACCTTCGTAGTAAACAATGTTGCTGGGCGCGAATTCCCGTAAAGCAACGGTGCGGGGACGAGAAATGAATTCACCGCCATCCCCTGTAGGAATGTATGCCCTAACTGGTAGGCGGGGAAAGTTAAATCCTGGTAGAAATCCCTCAGCGGCAAAGTAGCGGTAGGGATAAAATTCAAACTCGCTATTGCTTTTGCTTTCGGTTAATCCGACTAATAAGCTTCTTTGCCGTAATGCTTCTTTTTCCTGAGCTTTGGCGATATCGTGTTCTTCCTGGGAAGCATAGCCTCTAGCATAACGGTCGATCGTTTCGCGGGCTTTCTCTAATTGAATTATTGCGTCACCATACAGTTTACGCCAGCGATCGCACGCTCGGTCAAATGCACCTATAGCATTTTCTAGCCTGAACTGCAACCAATTCACTGAATACCAGTCAGCTTTTTGCAGGTCTTCTTGGCAGAAGAGATCGGAGAGAATGGATTGGGTAGCTTGCAGGCATTTTGCTAATTTGTTCTGGCTCAAAGTTAAATCCCGACGCACGCTCTCTTTAAGAGGATAGCCATCGAGATCGAGTTCCAGAATTTTGTTCATCGAATCATCTAGATCAACCCCAGTGTGGGCAAGCCAAATCGAGTAAACGTGGGATTGAACCAAATCTTGGTTAGCCAATTCCAGCTTGGGTGGGGCAACAACTCCAGCAACCATTTGATTTTGACGTTTGAAAAAGTATTGGTCGTGACCGCTACCGATCGCGGCATAAGTAATGACTAGGGCTTCCTGTCCGCTCCTGCCTGCTCTACCGCTACGTTGAGCATAGTTGGCAGGGCTGGGGGGAACGTTTCGCAAATGCACGACGCTCAGATCGGAAATGTCAATTCCCAATTCCATTGTGGGAGAGCAGAACAAAGCAGCTAATTCACCATTGCGGAATTTCTCTTCCCGCTCTTGGCGATCTTTGTTCTTCACTTGTCCGGTATGTTCGCGCCCTTCCATCGTTTGGATTTGAAAGGCATTGGTTTGGTAAAATTCTTGGAAGAAGCTGTTAACGGGTATTTGAGCGTCTTCATTTCCCTGTAAGCGTCGAGACGTTAAAGGATCGGGAGGGATTTCGCTCAGGAGCTTGGCTTTCCACAACAGAGAATCGATGCGTAGCTGTACCTAGGATTTCTCTTTTACCAAATAACCAGCATCGCACAGGGCGTTAACTAAGGTAGCGATTAAACTGGCATACTCCTCATCAGTTAAGGGTTGGCTCCGCAGCGACCAAGCTTTGGGCGATCGCAAGAATCGACCAATTTTACTTCTGGGTGTGAGCTTGACTTTGGCTTTTTCGTTACTGCCGCTGCTCGTGCTTGCCCAGGTTGCTTTATGCAGCTGTTCGTTTTCGTCAAACACCCAAGGTTCTTTAATTGCCTGAAAAATATCGCTTTTGAGTTGGTCTTGTTGTTCTGGTTGCAAAAGTTTGGCATCAATTGCCGATTCCCGCCGTAGTTGGTTAAGAAAGGCAAGGGAGGCAATGAAACGTTCCTGGGGGGTAGCTTGTAACAAGATGGGATGGCGGTGTTTTTGCCAAAGTGCCTCATTCGCACATTCTGCTGGCAAACCGTTATACTCAATTGCCAGCAGTCCGCATTGCTCCAGGTTAGGTTGGACAATGCGCCATCCCCGCCGTAAATCTTCGTAAAGGCGATATTGGATCAGTTTGCGAAAGGCTTCTTCGTTGCGCTGCTTACCAATGCCAAACTCGGCTGGTTGCTTGGCGTAGTCGGTTTGGGACAGTCCCATATACTTGACAACTTCACTAACTAGCTCGCCGTGGGTGAGTTGCCCCTTTGCCCCAAGTGCGCCCAAAAGTGCTGCCCGCAAGAAACTGGTTTGCACGAAGTCGTTGAAATGCCCCGCCTGCAAGGATGCATCCTGACGGTTATCTGTAAAGCTAAGAATTTTGGCGGCTTTAGCTTTCTCGCCCGTGAAAACTTGCTTCAAGCGGCTGGTGGTAGAAAGACAAAGCAGGGTAGTTGCGGTACTCCACCCTTCGCTACTCAGACGCGATAGTTTGCTAAATTCGTTTTTGCGCCCGTCATGCACTACACCGCAGTTGAGGCACACGAGAAATGGTTTGCGGATAAACCAACAGATAGTTCCTTGCAACAGAGAAGTCGTAACTTTACCGTTGGGTAGCACTTGCAGTTGTTGGGGAATAAACTTGGTATAGTCCTTTTTGGGAACGCGCCCTTTCTTTTTGGTTTCGGTGAACCAAGAATCGGGGAGCCTTTCTTCATCGCTAGAATCCCAAAGTCCTGGATCGTCTAGGGTCAGGTAGCCTTCGCTAATATCGGCATCGTCGGCACTAATATCCAAGGCGGTAGGTAATTGCGGTAGAATATTTTGTTTGTCGGCATCGTAGCGCACTACGTAGTAATCCTGTCCGCATTCTCGGCAAAAGACGAGGGGATAAAGCAGGCGGTTTTCGGTAGTAGTATACTGACCTTCGAGAGTGAGAATGCGTCGATCCCGACTTTCAATTGTGGAGTAGACGCTACCCCCTTGGGAGATGAACTGATGCAGGCGAAAGGCAAGTCCCTTTGTTTTGCTTCCCCAGAGGAACATTTGTTTGAGAACGGCTAAACAGGTTTCTGGTGGTAGTTGGGTTTGTGCCGCTAGGGTTGCTGCTCCCGCCTCTAGGGTAATGGGCGTGCGGCGCACCAAATGCCCTTCTTGTTCTGCTAAACCAAAATTCATCTCAATCCAGTTGCTGAGGGGATGCGTTTTGAATGCATCTAGAGTTTGTTCTGGCTCTGGTGGTAAACCTGCTAGAATGCTCGATCGCAGCTCGTCAGCGATCGGTGCAGCACGCTTAATAGAACGCTCTAGAGTTTCATCGATGACGTTGCTGGGTTTGATTTCCACGCCGAATAATTTGCTGGCAACATTCGCCACGACCTGACGGCGTTGTTCGCGGGAGCCTTCTGTTGACATGGTGGCACTAGTGCCAATGCACAGAAGATTCTGACCGCAGCGTTGCCGCAGTTTGCGGATCAAAATCGCCACATCTGCGCCCTGCCTTCCTCTGTATGTATGTAATTCATCCAGTACCAGGAATTTTAAATTGGGAGATTCTACAAGTTTATCTTCGTGAGTGCGGGAGAGCATTAGCTCTAGCATCACGTAGTTGGTGAGCAAAATTTGGGGTGGGTTTTCTTGAATTTCGTTTTTCTTAGCTGAACTTTCTTGTCCGGTATATTGTTCGACGCGAATGTGGGTATTGGCAACCTGGCGCAGAAACTTATCGAGTTCTTCTTTTTGAGAGTTAATTAAGGCATTCATGGGATAAACCAAAATTGCCCTGACTCCTTTAATTTCGGGATGGCGCAGTAAATCGTCAAAAATAGGCACAACATATGTCATGCTTTTACCGGAACCCGTGCCTGTTGTGAGGACGTAGGGTTCTTGGCGTTGTGCCGTGAGAAATGCTTGCTGCTGGTGGTAGTGAAACTGAAAGGGTTTGCCGTCTTTTGAAAAGTAGCGATCGCACTCCCTATGAAGAACTCCCTGTTGCACTAATTCGGTGACGGTTGCACCTTTTTTGTAAGTGGGATTTAGCTGTACTAAGGGATCGCTCCAAAGTTGTCCCCGTTCTAATTCTCGATCGACAAAATCTTTAACTTTAGGGTCGCGGATTCTCAGAAAACTTTCAATATAGCGGCGGTAGTCGTCAATAACTTCGTTGCGGAAATTGAAAATATCGAGATAATTTGTAGTTTGTAATTCGTAATTCGTAATTACCGATCGTGGAGGGTTAGTAGTTGTTCGTCCTAAACGTTGGTTAATCCACTCTTGAAGTTGGTGAGAGAAGGGTTCAGTCAGGGTGGAAAAGTCAATAATTTCTTCGAGCTGTTGTAAATCCCAATTTTCTGGAATACCTGTAAAGAAAAGTGCTAATTGTTCTGGGGTGACTGAGGCAACTCCCGTACAATCTAGCAACGCTAGCTTTTGACTAATTAACGTGCTAGCGGCTACAATTGCACTTTCATTTTGCTGCAATAAATTCTGAAGTTTAATCGGAATTTTCATAATTTTTAACTTGTGGCATACTCGTTTCAAGAGTCAGCCTAGAAACAAATTGAATGGCTGATATTCTTGTTTTATAATGCCCAAGTTAGACGATGAAATTCCTACTGTCCGATCTCATAAAATGCGATCGCTATCCTCTAGTAGATTTTTACTGTCGTGCTGCCTTCTGTACTTCTTCTACATTTAACTTTAGTATCTCTGCAACTTCTTGAATGCTCAGCCCTTTTTGCAGTAGTTTCGTTACTAATTCAACGTCTCTTTCTAATCTTCCTTCTACTTTTCCTTCTTGTTTAGCTTCTTGATAAACCCTGGTTTCTCTCAATAAGCTTATGTTTAACATGGCTTCAATTCCTTCTTGGTTAAAATTGGAAAACTGTGTGTCACTTTTAAAAGAAGATTGTTTGTTCAAAATTACTCATTCTTCGGCAGGCTGGTTATGCCGCATCTGTTTAATTTGACCTAGGATATCTTCAATGTTGACATCCTTGAGTAGTTCATCTCGATCTCGCGTATAATCGCCACTGCCAGTTTCAAATTGCTGCAAGAAGCGAACCATTCCTACAGGACCAAGAGCTTTTGCTAAAGCTTCTATTCCTAGCTGCCTAATCTGTATGGGACTCGCATTACGCATTTCCATTGTTCGTTACCTCCAGCAGCCAAAGAATGGGGTTTTGTACTCTCACTTGTAGCATATTGTCATAAGTAGCCGCTTTACGTATTAGTCTGTCATCTGTTGTGAGCAGTATGTCAGCATTTCCTGCCTCGGCACAGGCAATGTGTAATGCATCGTATGGTTTACACCCTAGCCGAACCACTTCTAGCGCACGAGACTCAACTTGCTTAGTAACAGTTGCTTTAGTTGTCGCTAAAGAAGCCAAAGCAATTAATCGCTGTCGTCTGTCTGCATCAAGTGTTTGAGCAATTTCAGCGTCAATAGCTTCACTGCCAAGCAGAAACCACTCACGGCTTTGACAGCGAGTAAGAATCAGTAGCACTGCCTCGGACTCTAGACGCACTCTCTCCTGCGCTTGATTGTCAAAGGGTCGATTTAGACAGCAAACATCTAGGTAGATTAAAAACGCCAACCTCTACGTTCTCCACTTTTCAACTTTTAGCTTAAAAATTATGGTTGTGTCGCAAAAACCGTTAATGGTAGGGTAGACAAGCTCAGTTCTGCCTTCGCTCCCTCCAATGTCTACAGCTTCCTTGTTCAAGTGGCGGCACTTTT
>NZ_JACJQX010000101.1:0-7526 GCF_014696895.1 Chroococcidiopsis sp. [FACHB-1243]
CATTGACGCAGCGATTGGAGCGAACCAACGGCATTCTTCGTCAACAGACAGGACGCTGGCACCGCCGACAAAACATGAGAGATTGCGGGGGGAAGGATTCCTCCCGCAACTCTCGCAAATTTAGCAAGGTTTGGGAGCAGACTGAGGTAACTCTGAGACTCGTCCTGAGCTAGTTCAATTGGTATGGTCTGCATTCGTGCCTTGGAACTACAGCCGCACAGCGAGCAGAGTTAACCGATCGTGCTTGGACTTGGAATGATATCGCTACCTATCCCACACTTTTGTAGGGCATGATCTACGATCTTCAGTAGAAACAGAAATTGATTTAGATTCAAGGAGCGCAATGGCTGTATCTCCTGAAAAGAGTACGCGTTCGAGCTTGTATGAACAAGATTTTGTTGCCTGGGCGACTGGGCAAGCAATGCTGTTGAAACAGGGGCGATTTGAGGAGCTAGATTTAGAAAACTTAATTGAAGAGGTAGAGTCTTTGAGTCGGTCGGATAGACGAGCGGTAAAAAGTCAATTGATTCGAGTGTTGAAGCATTTATTAAAACTTAACTACCAATCCAATGCCTTCTACTACCTCAACAGCTGGCGCAGCAGCGTGGTAGAAGGACGATCCCAAATTCAACTCATCATAGAAGACTCTCCCAGTCTCAAGCCCTACTTAGAAGAAATCTTGACTCAATGTTACGAACAAGCAGTAGACCAGGCTAGTAGTGAAACTGGATTGAGCGCAGCGACTTTTCCTTCGGCGTGCGTGTATTCTTTGGATCGAGTGTTAGACCCGCACTTTTTCCCTCAATCGACTGATGAAACGGGTGCTTGAGGCAAAGGAAACAGTTTTGCGATCGCCTCTGGGTAATGTTGTAGATGAGTTGATAAATGTATTATCATAGGCAGCGAGATGTTGGCTCAAACGCTTAACTTATGGCTATCATTCCTCTTCGTTGTCCTCACTGCTACGGATGTAACCTCTCTAAATTTGGTAAAACTCGAACGGGCAAGCAAAGATACGCGTGTAACAATGCTGAGTGTCCCTACCACACTTTTACTTTAGAACCTCACGCTTATCCAGGTCGTCGTCAAGAAGTTAAAGCACAAATTGTGGATATGGCTGTCAATGGCAGCGGAATCCGGGATACAGCAAGAGTTTTAGGGGTTAGCACCTCTACGGTGATTCAGGAATTAAAAAAAAAGAAGAACAACTAGAAAGTGTTAATTCTAAAGTATTAGAAGCCATTAATACAGATACTGCCATCGTAGTAGTGCAGCGAATAGAGATCGAGCTAGAAACAGCAGAGAATGAAGCGGACAAAGTAGTCAAGAAAGCTGAAGTCGATGAAATGCAAAGCTTTGTTGGGAGAAAGGAAAAGAGCGCGTTGGTTATGGCATGCAATAGACCATAGTACAGGAGAAATATTAGCTTATGTGTTAGGTTCACGACAGGATGAAGTGTTTCTGAAACTAAAGAAGTTGCTAGAGCCTTTCGGAATCACAAAATTTTATACAGATGGTTTAAAAACCTACGGAAGGCATCTCTTAGGAGAGATGCGACAAGTTAGTAAGTAGAAGATGCAGAGAATTGAGAGAAAGCATTTGACATTAAGAACAAGAATCAAACGATTAGCAAGGAAGACAATCTGCTTCTCCAAATCGATTCAGATGCATGATTTGGTAATTGGGTTATTTATCAACAAGTATGAGTTTAAAGTAGAAATCTAAAGTTGGTTCAACTCATCTACAACACTACCTGGCAATCCAGTGATGAGTATGGATACAAAAAAAGAGAATTGATTGGCAACTTGTACCGAGATGGAACACTCTACACTCAAGAACCGATTGAAGTGTTTGACCATGATTGGGCAACGCTTGCAACCGGGGTTGCTATTCCTCATGGGTTGTACGACATGAGGAACAATGTGGGCTACATCCAGATTGGTACCAGCCATGATACCAGCGAATTTGCCTGTGACTCTATTCGCTACTGGTGGAATACCTATGGCAAGCAACGTTACCCATTGGCTGATTCCATTTTGTTGCTTTGTGATGGAGGAGGTAGCAATAGCTCGCGCCATTACATCTTCAAGCAGGACTTACAGGCATTGGTCAATGAATTGGGAATTTCGATTCGCATTGCCCACTACCCGCCCTATACCTCCAAGCACAATCCCATTGAGCATCGCTTGTTTCCCCATCTGACTCGTGTGTGTCAGGGTGTGATTTTTGACAGCGTGCAGACGGTGCAAGAATTGATGGCAACTGCAACCACTCGCACAGGACTCAATGTGTTTACGACAATTCTCGACAAGACCTATCAAACAGGTAGAAAAGTTGCTCTTGACTTCAAATCAACCATGAAAATTGTCTTTGATGAATTCTTGCCTCAGTGGAATTACACTGCTCAGCCAGAATTACAGGTTATTTAATCCACGATCCTTAGCAGTCTGTTCATGAAATTTTGTAGAATCTAAACATAAGATATAACTTAAGTCGGATGCAGGAATTTAGAACTATAAATTTAAAACTGGAAGCAGAGTTATTTTTCCAGCAGGGATTGCGTCAGAATCAAGCAGAAAAATATGAAGCAGCGATCGCCCTTTTTGACACAGCACTGAAGTACCAACCCGATTATGCTGAAGCCTGGTCCCAGCAGGGCTTGGCGCTAGGAAATTTGGGTCGTCACGCGCAAGCAATTACTAATTTTGACCAAGCCTTGGCTATTCAACCAAATGCCTGCTGGGTGTGGCACAACCGAGGGATTGCGCTAGGTAAGTCCGGTAAATACGCCGCTGCGGTTAACAGCTTTGACCGCGCGACTGAGTGCAATCCGAAGATCTCGACTTTTTGGCACAACCGAGGCATTACCTTAATTGACTGGGGTAACTACGAACAGGCAGTCAAGAGCTTTGACCGGACGTTGGAAATACGACCAGATAGCTATTGGGCTTGGTATAACCGAGGGATTGCACTAAGGCAGTTGCAGCGATACGAGCAAGCACTAAACAGCTTCGACCAGGCTATTGAGTTCAAACCAGATTTTTCCCTAGCTTGGCACGATCGAGGAAGAACATTGAGTGAGTCGGGCTGTTATGAGAAGGCAGTCAAGAGCTTCGATCGAGCTATAGAGATCGATCCAGACTACAAGCAAACTTGGTACGGCAAAGGTATTGCCTTGGAGAAATTAGGGTACGACTCCCAAGCGATCGCCTGTTTCGATCGAGTAAAGTTTTTGTCCAAATAGAATTGCTGTTGGAATAGCAATATAGATAACAACGACCCACTTCCAATACTTCGCTTTGCTCCCGCACTCTAGTAGAACAGATACTGATGAAACAGATTCTAGATGAAAAACTACAACTTGCACCTGCGATCGCTTCAGGGCGAACCAGCGAGCAAATTCTGGCAGAAATCGAGTCAAAATTTGGTTTTGTCCCACCCTTCTTCGGACCGGCCCAACAGAATCCCCAGGTTTTGGAAAACTTATGGCAACAGACGCTGAGTGCGTATGTGAATAATCCATTGTCAGCTCGGTTCAAAGAAAAGCTTTCCGCCTACCTCTCACGCTTCTGCGCCGTTCCTTACTGCATGATTTGCCATAGTTGTACCCTACGTCCTCTAGGGATGAGTGCGCGGGAAGTGTTAGAGTTGCTGGAAACACCTCCCCCAGTAGAAACTGACATCGACGAGCACCTCAATTTGCTAGCAGCGCAGCCCGAGTCGCTCGCAGCTCTGCTAGAATCAAACACGAAACTTGAAGACAGCCTATTTTACTGTTCGATATTTATTGCCTTACAAGACTCTTCCGAGCATTGTCGTCAAGAGCTACGCCAGCTTCTAGGTTCTGTAAACTACCAGCATTTAGTTGCGTTTATCGCTTACACCAAATCATGCCATGTGTGGATGGAAGCCTACCCAGAAGTTGCCTTAGAAGCAGATCGGCGAGTCCAAGAGCATCTCGGTGCCTTACTCGAAGACGAGCCTGCTTTGGCTGGCTTCTTCCGCAACTACAGACAGAAAGTCAAGCGCGAACAGCAGAGTCGAGCGCAACAGTTGGCTGAGCTTGCCGAGCGCCAGCGTCAGGAAGAAGCCTGGCGACAGCAACGACAGCAAGCCGAGCGAGAGCGGCTGGTGGCACAGATGGCTCAACGCATCCGTCAGTCATTGAATCTAGAGGAAATTTTAAGCACTACTGTGTCTGAAGTCCGGCAGTTTCTTCAGAGCGAGCGGGTGTTTATTTACCGCTTCGAACCGGACTGGAGTGGCTTTGTAGCAGTAGAATCTGTAGGTTCTAGATGGGCTTCTATCCTGGGAATGAAATGCAAAGACTCTTTTTTCGGAGAAACTTCTGGTCGGGAGCTTTACAAACAGGGACGAACCCATGCTACAGAGGATATCTACGCATCAAGGTTATCCAAATGTCATGCCGATTTACTGGCTCAGTTTCAAGTTAGAGCCAACTTGGTGGTACCAATTGTGCAAGGGGAGAAACTGTGGGGATTGTTAGTAGCTAATCACTGTTCGTCACCGCGGCAGTGGCAGCAGATGGAGATCGATTTGCTCAAGCACTTGGCAACCCAGGTGGCGATCGCCATCCAGCAATCCACGCTGTTTGAGCAGGTTCAAACCGAATTGGTCGAGCGCCAGCGCTCGGAAGAGAAAATCCGCGAACAAGCTGCCTTGCTGGATGTTGCCAGCGATGCAATTACCGTGCAAAATCTAGAGGGGCAAATCCTATTCTGGAATCAGGGGGCAGAGCGTTTGTATGGTTGGAAGGCACAGGAAGCCCTGGGACAGAGTGCTGATTTTCTCTACCAAGAAACTTCGCTGCCACTCCAACAAGTCCAGGAATTGACGCTCGATCGCGGTTCGTGGCAAGGTGAGTTGTATCAAGTCATCAAATCTGGTAGAGAAATTGTCGTTAATAGCCGCTGGACGCTAGTGCGCGACGAACAGGGGCAACCAAAATCAATTCTCGTCGTCAATACCGATGTTACTGAGAAAAAACAACTCGAAGCGCAATTCTTGCGTGCCCAACGACTGGAGAGCATTGGTACCCTTGCTAGTGGCATTGCTCACGACTTAAATAACGTACTAGGACCCATTTTGATGGTCGCTGAACTGTTGCAGGAGAAAATCCCCGATTCGCTTACTCAGCAGTTGCTGGCGGAACAGAAAGCTAGTGCTAAACGCGGGGCGGCTTTGGTCAAGCAAGTGCTGTCGTTTGCGCGAGGGCTGGAAGGTAAGCGCACGATTCTTCAGCTGCGGCACCTGTTAATGGAAATTAGGCAGATTGCCAAACAAACATTTCCTAAATCAATCGAAATTTACACGGATATATCGCCAAACCTTTGGACTGTGTGTGCAGATGCGACTCAGCTACATCAAGTGCTGATGAACTTAGTAGTTAACGCCCGCGATGCGATGCCAGACGGTGGAACGTTGAGTATTCATGCTGAGAACCTATTCATTGATGAAAACTACGCTCGGATGAATCTGGAAGCCTCTGTTGGTCCCTACAGCGTCATTACTGTTTCGGACAGGGGAATGGGTATTGTGCCTGAAATCTTGGAAAGAATCTTTGAGCCATTTTTTACGACTAAAGAGGTGGGCAAAGGCACGGGGCTGGGTCTTTCAACCGCGATCGGCATCATCAAGAGCCATGGCGGTTTTGTTACCGTGGAAAGCTCGGTGGGAGCTGGCACCCAATTCAAGGTGTACTTGCCAGCGGTGGAAGGCACTCAACAGCAGCAAGCAGAAGCTCGGGAACTACCAAAAGGACACGGAGAATTAATTCTGGTTGTAGATGATGAACTCGCCATTTGTGAAATTACGAAAATATCGCTGGAAAACTACAACTACAAGGTACTTACAGCTAATAATGGAATTGAGGCGATCGCGCTATACGCCCAGCATAAAAATGACATTAATGTATTGTTGACGGATATGATGATGCCAGATATGGATGGTCAAACAACTATCCGTATATTGCAAAAAATGAACCACTCGCTCAAAATAATTGCTACGAGCGGACTAGCATCAAATGATAAGGTGGCTGAAGCCGCCGGTGTTGGTGTGAAAGCATTTTTGTCCAAGCCCTACACAGCACCGGAATTACTGCAAACTTTATCCTCGGTACTGGGTGCTAAATCAAGTCAGTTTTCTCCACACCAGTAGTCTTATGAATGCTTTGCTTGTATAACTGTTGGGAGTTTCAAGCGAGAGTAGTGTAATCAAAAAGTTACAATTGGAAGATGTGTTTTCAGAAAGTCAGCTTATTGACAATGAACTACTGTTGTTCAACCATCTCAATTCACCGTATTTGCAATAAGCACTCGCTCTAGAAGGAAAACGACCGCAGCAACTTTTTGATGACGCTTCCGACCACTATTGCTTCACAGGCAGAAATTGCACTAAACAGCAAAATTAGTCTCCCGTTTCTCGATTCAGCGTTGCCAACTCTCATCACTAAAAAGGAGGTGTTATCAAGCTGTGGAAGAAGCATTAAATGGCTATTCCAAACTCATAGCGATTAATAAATAGTCCAATAACAATATCGTGCATCGTAACAGTTTTAGAAAAACAAATTGTTTGTCGAGCTAAACGTTTAATCCGCGTACGTAAATTTATATGCTTACTTTCTATTTTCTGGGTGTTTTGCTTGCCGACCTCATGTTTATTAGCTTCTAAATGCCGCTCGTCAGCGCCCCAACCATCTGTGTAAAAGCGACTAATTCCCAATGGCTCCAGTAGTTGTTTTAACTTAAGAAATACTTCATCCTTACGTCTCCCAAAGACGTAAGCTAAAACTTTTCCACTACTATAGTCAATAGCATGCCATAACCATCGTGGATTATCCTTATTGCCGACATAACTCCACATTTCAGTCATGTGGATTGTCAAGGGGATTTACTACAATTAGCTCAATTATTATGACTCATGCCAAATCCTGCTCCAAATCGAGATGTAGCTTGATTCCAGAGCCTCCTCGACAATCAGTCATTCGTAGTCACTGTCGTAACAGTGCTACACTTTCCTCTTTCGTTTTGAAGGGGGCTGCGCCTCAAACATCACAACGTGGTTGCTAAGCACTCACCGAAATGTGGACGGGGTCACAGCAGTAAAATCTGTCGATGCATTCTGAAATCAGTCTGAAATTTTCGCGCTATCTAATTAAAATAATCGCTGTTGAGTCTTTAAGCTGTAAGGGCTTGAGAAACTTGGTATTCCATCTGGTATGGCACTCCTTGGTGGAAGGCTGCTCGAATCCGACCAATCAATTTTCTGGCAACCGCAACAATTGCTCGCTTTTTCCCAGTGCGAGGATAGAGTCTGTTAAAGAACTCTCCTAATGCTCTATCCTTCTCAATCGCCCGCCAGGCGCTCTCTACTAGTATTCCTCTCAATCGACTATTTCCTTGTCTAGGCGTTGTCGTAGCAATCGTACAAAAACTGACGCTAAGAAAAACTTTGCCTAAAAGAGAACCTGGCTAGCACCTTTTGAGTAAGCTAAAACCCTGACTCTT
>NZ_JACJQX010000102.1:0-7346 GCF_014696895.1 Chroococcidiopsis sp. [FACHB-1243]
TTGGGCAGAGGCTGACATATGGCGAGCGTCTTTGAGTTTCATGGCACACTCCAGACTTAGCTACTTTTTTATGTTAACTAATCCCTGCTCTGGTTAGTAACTGCGGCAAGCGCTTCATCAATGCGGTAAGCCTGCCAGGGGATCGAGCCTTTTGTTGGGATGCTTTCCCCGCCTTGCGCCTCACGGGTAACTTTTTGACCATTTTCCCAAACCTGAATAGTTTCCCCCGATCGTGCTAAATGCCATTGACTAAAGGTTTTGCTGTATCCCTTCTCTCTGCTAGCATCAGCCCATTGGGTCCGCACTACCCACTGGGTTTGGGAATACTGATATACGGTTTCTGTAATCTCCCCATGCTTGGGATCGAAACGTTTCTGTGGCAGTGGCGAGTCATCAGCTGGGCTGGGTAGCATCGCTAAGAAGATGCTTTCGGTTGGGGGGATAGCGATTGCTGGTTTTGGCTTTGCCTTGAGCCGCTTTACGGGTCTAGCAGGTGAAAGGCGAACGGTGCGATCTAGATGCAGCGGCGCGATCGCTTCCCGAATCTCCCTACACTCGCAGCCGTTCCAGCACTGATAAGCCCCATTCTTGCTGACGGTTAAATTATTTCCCTCGCAAACTGGGCAGATGTAGCGCCCTTTTTCTTTGGCTGGTGTCAGTTTGTCGATGTGGTCGAGGATGCTGAAAGTTTGGAATAGGCTATTCATCTTGTTCTCCTTCGCCGGAGCCAAGATTCAAGCTACGTGCGCTCTTCGCGTCTGCGGCTAGCGCTCTTTTACAACCACCTGACAGCCTTGGAGGATAACTTTTTTGCCAAAACAGCTGGATTCGGGTTATCCTGAAAGCAAAGATTATATTTTACTGGGTGTCAGTGGTTGAGGGAAAGAAGTTCGTAGCTTGGTTCCCAGCTCTGACATTTTTTCTTTTTTAGGGTTTACATTGATGCGAACGACAAGCGCCAGCTACCCGAACAGGTATACTGGCGCTCCAGAATGGCTTTGAACTTCGGTTTAGAGGCTGAATGCAGCCTGCGATGGGAAATCTGCATAACTTCAAGAGTTTTAAAGCGAGTTTTGCGGCGACTTAAAATTGCATTTAATTTAGGATAAACCTGAAGTTAGCAATTTTTCAAGTCGAACCGCCCATAAATAATTATTAGCTGAAAACATCACGGTCTTCAAGGAAAGCGATCGCTTTTGTCAAAAAATATGAAGCGGTTAGAAAAGCAATTGTTATCCATTCTGGAATTCGGGGATCGATTGCTCTCCTCAACTACATTCATCCACAATTGCCTCTCAACAGCCTCCGACAATTGCGTTACTTATATTTATAACCCGACGCTCGCGGCTGTAGTAAATAGTTCAAAACGGTAATTAATTACCGTTTTGTTCGATCGGTCTACTGCCAAAATCTCTAACAATCGCGTTAGCAAAGCGCCAACGTTGTTGTCACCAGTTCGCCCAGTTTGACAGAGTTTTTTGTCCTCGATCGGGCGCGATCGATATTAGCTCGTACATAAGCTAATTCTACGAGTATCCGACAGAGAAATTTAGAAACACCGACCGCAATATTCAAAAAGCCAATACTTAGGTAAACCATCATGCAGGCAGAAACGGAGTTACCAAGAGTGCGAGTGTAACAGCTCTACCCAAAACGGTAATTATTACCGTTTTGATGAATTCAAATCTCCGACAATCGCGCTGGACGCTGCTGTTGCAGATTCTGCTCAGGGAGTTACCTAATAGAAGATCTCGCTTCTATCGCCGATTGTAAAAATCTGTAAAGCAAAACAGTAATAATTACCGTTTTGCAAGTCTTAAATCTCCAAGTCGCGATCGCGAGATCTTCTAGGCTGCTCGGATTGCACCTTCTGCTTCAGAGGAAGCTGCAATTGAGCTTTGACTACAGCCAGCAACTAAGTCACAGTCTCAGGTGATTGCGGATCGATTCGCGCCCCTTGGGGACTATTTCTGTTAGTACAATCCACCTCAACCAAGTTTTGATTACTGGTCGTGGATGAAGTTTCCTTTTTCGTGTAGCTGTTTAATTCGGCTCTGTTGCGAGAGTTGTATTTTTTAGAGCGCAGCCAAGGCATTAACTTATTTGTGCTAGCTGGCGATTTTACCTTGTTCTAGCAACTACGTCGTCAGATCGTCGTCAGTGCGTCGTCAGTGCGTCGTCAGATCGTCTTTCTTCTATCTGTGTTGCAGAAAAAGACAAAATTGGTAGATAACTACGTCGTCAGATCGTCGTGAGATCGTCGTCAAATCGTCGTCACTTTACTAACAAATTGAAAATCTATATTCCAGAAGAAGAATTACTTTGGTTGGAGCGCAACGAGTAGAGCTAGTCCGAATTAAAAAGAAACTGCTAACCGATCGAAATCTCATCGTAGTACCATCGTCACCTCAGATGTTTGCTCAAAGCGCTGTCTCATCGCTAACTTACCGCTGACTCATTACTATGCGATCGCCATTTAAGCATTTTCTGTAATAGTGACCGCTAACCAGTCGCCAACTCATCGCCATGCGACCGCTATCTCAGCCTTGTCTGAGGATCGAGAGCGCGATGAGACCGAGATCTCATAGCTAACTCATCGCTAACTCATCGCTATGCCACCGCGCTCTGAAAAATTCATAGACCGATCTCTCACCAACATCTCATCAACAACTGATCGTGATGTGGAAGTCATTCTATCTCGCCATTCAAGATAAATCATCTAATTTGCTCTGGTCAACAATTAAAGATGATGAACCCTCTCCCGCTCGGTCAAAACTTGAGGCGTTGAAAAGGGATGCAAGACGAGCGAGAAAATCATCAGGAATACATTTACGAATATCTGAAAAGCTTGGACGCGGACGCGCCACTTGGAAAAAGCTAAAACCATTCAAACTCCATGTCGTTTTGTTGTCGTTTTGTTGTCGTTTCATTGTCGTTGAGACATTGAGATGACAGTAAGAGAGATTAACCGAACATATCGATGTCGTTTTGTTGTCGTTTCATTGTCGTTGAGGTTTACCAAAAGTAGATTCAGATATGGATAAAGAAGAGTTGTCTGGAAGAGTGCGAATTAATCAGGAATTGAGCGATGCCGTTGACATACTCAAAGACTTGCTCAATGAAGAGCGGGACGCTCCAGGCATTGACGACCCAACTCGAAACTTGTCTAAAAGCTTATACAGAGCGAATTACCGCCTTAGAGAACGCACCCAAACCGTTTCGCCTCACGCGCCTCAAAGCGGCGATCGCCCTGTTGGTATTAGTCCTCGTCGCCCGTCGAGGTCTGACAAGTGCTGTATGGAAATCTACAACCAAACTCGTACACCCCTCTACGCACAAAGTTTCTCCGCAGAAGAAACCTACCACCGAGCGCAAGGCGATCGTGGAAGGGAACCTTCCACACCATCCTTAAGTACTACGCCCCTGTTCGGGGCGTTAGGAGCGCTCCCGATGGTCGCAGCACCTGTCGCTCCAATTGGAGCTAAAAAACACACCTCAAAGCCTTGCCATGATTTGCTTTTGGGGATATAGTTAAAGGTAATTCCAGCTTCAACTAAGTTGTGGTAGATAGACTTACTTGGCTGGCTCGACGGCGATCGCGATACCTGTGCCGTTCCAGAAAGAACTCCAACCATGCTCACCATAGATACGATTAATCCTCAGCAGGGGGAACAGTATTATCAGCAGGAGAACTACTATGCCAAAGCAAAAGCATTGGAGAATTCCCAGTGGTGGGGTCGTGGTGCAGCAGCTTTGGGATTGAGCGGTCAGATCGGCAACTCTTCTGCTTACAAAAACCTACTCAACGGTGTCAGTCCAGATGGAAAGCAGAAACTCAGGGGCAAGCCGAAGCAAGTTAAGGATAAGAATAAAAAGCAGCCTAAAGAACGAGCTGGGGTAGACCTGTGTTTTGCTGCCCCTAAGAGCGTATCGATTGCTTGCTTGGTAGGTGGTGACTCTCGGTTAGAAGCCGCCCACCGAGCTGCGGTTGGGCGGACACTGGAATTTATCGAGCAATTGCTTGCCGAAACGCGGATCAAGGGGAAAAGAGTAAAGACAAACAATCTCACCGTGGCAATTTGGCATCACGACACCAGCCGCGAACTAGACCCCCACTTGCACAGCCATTGCATCGCGATGAATGTCACCCAACTCGCTAACGGTAAGTGGCAAAGTCGTGCTGACGAGATTCTTTACCAAAACAAAATGCTCTTGGGGCAGATCTACCGCAACGAGCTGGCGTTGTCATGTCGAAAGCTGGGATACGAGATCGAACCGCACCCGAAAGAGCTATTTGAAATCAAAGGCTACACACGCGAACAAATTGAAGCCTTCTCCAAACGCCACCAGCAGATCGTGGAGAAGTTGGTAGAAGTTGGTCTTGATGCCACTACCGAAAACAAGATCTGGGCATGGCGCAAAACCCGCGTCAAGAAAAAGCACGATATCGATCGCGAACAAATGCACTCCCTATGGCAGGATGAGGCACAGCTATACGGGATCGCTCATCCTGTCTACCAAGCAGATCCACAAGTTTCATCCCCAGAACTAATTCAAGCCCAACTGCAAAAAGTAGTAGCAGACGGGATCGAGCATTGTGCGGAGCGAAAAGTTGCATTCAAAGTAGAGGAGATCGCCAAGTTCGTCACCGCGCAGCCGCAACAGTTCGGCATTGACGAATTACAGAAGGCGATCGCCTCCCACCCCGAATTAATCCAGATCGGTGACGAGCAACGGCAGGTCACGACGCAAACGGCTTTTTTGCGGGAACTTGCCACCATCAAACTGATGCAGCAGGGGAAAGGGCAGGTAGCAGAAATCGCACCGAGCGAAGCTGTAGAGAAATACTTAGAAGGGACGACGCTGAATGCGGGACAGCAGCAAGCAGTTATCCTGGCAGCAACTACAAAAGACCGCTTCATTGCATGGCAAGGGGTAGCGGGTGCGGGGAAGACATTCGCCCTAGAGCAACTTAAGGGGGCAATCGAGACTTTACAATCGCTTGCCCAAAGTTATGCGATCAAGGGTTTTGCCCCCAGTGCTGAAGCGGCGAACGTGCTGGGGCAAGAGATGGGCATCGAAGCAAACACGGTAGCAAGGCTGCTCGTCTCACAACCAACTGACCCACCACAACCAAACCAATTTTGGATTGTAGATGAAGCGGGACTGATGGGTGCAAAAGATGGCTACGAGTTGTTGAAACGAGCGACAGTTGAGGGAGCTAGGGTGATTCTGGTAGGCGACACGCGGCAACTGTCATCTGTAGCGGCAGGTAGTCCGTTCAAAAGTCTGCAACAAGCTGGCATTGGTACGGCTTACCTAAACGAATCGGTACGACAGCGTAATAGTCCTCCAGATTTAAAACAAGCGGTGCGCCTCGCCGCTTCTGGGGATTCAGTCGCCGCCATTTCATCTCTGGCGACTGCTGGGCGAGTTAAAGAAATCTCCGATCCCCAGTCACGGGCAAGTCGGATCGCCGCTGACTACATCAATCTCCAACCGTCAGAGCGCTCCGAAACGATTATTCTGGCAGGGACGAGAAAAGAATGCGCCGCCGTGACCGAGAAGATTCGCTCGTTGCTCAAGCAAGAAGGGAGCTTGGGAGATAGTGCAGTTGCAACCCAACTGCTCTCCAAAGATTTAACTCAAGTCCAGATGCGATACACCCACTACTACAACGTAGGGGATGTCGTCATCCCAGTGCGCGAGTACAAGCGGACCCGATTGAGAAAGTTTCAACCTTACACCGTTGTAGGGATTGATGCAGATAAATTGACGCTCGCGGATGCGAGTGGAAATACCCTCTTGGTCGAGCCAATGAAATTCCGCAAAGCCGTCTACACCAAGCAGGAGATTGAAATTGCCGTGGGCGATCGCCTCCGATGGAAGAAAAATCAGCACCAACTGGGTCGCCGCAACGGGCAGGAGTTTAAGGTGCTGGCGATCGCGTCCGGTACGGCGACGATCCAGTACAAAAACTCAGTGACCGAAACCATCGACTTACGCGACTCCTTACACGTCGAATATGCATACTTGCTTACCACTTACGCCTCTCAAGGCAAGACGGCAACGCGGACGATCGCCTCAGCAACAAGAGATCGGACAACAACTAAAGAAAGTACGTATGTGGCGATGAGCCGCGCCAAGAACCAATTAACAATTTACGCCCAATCTAAGCAGCATCTACTTGAAGCATCTAAATGTAGTGGCGGACAAGAAAATCCGATTGAAGTTCTGCAACAAAGCTGGGGACGACTACCAGTCGAACTGTTAGTAGAGGCTCCAACTAATGCCGAGATAGCGCAGCGACAAGAGATGTTGGCTTTACAAAGGCAGGAGCCAACTCAGATGAGATCGTTCTCTCAGAAACCGACACCCAAACCAACACCCGTATCAGAAGAACGCCAGCCATTTGTAGCACCCGCCCCCGACGATCGCAAGTGGGTTGAGGTGAGGCAGTATCTCATAGAACAACGAGCTTTACCCGCTAGCATAGTAGATCGCCTGTACCAAGAGGGGAAGATTTATGCTAGTGGTGTTTCCCCCACTGTACTAGAGCGCCTGCACCAACTAGGGCGCAATGGTGAGAAGCTAACCAATGCCGTATTTATCAGACACTCCTCGCACGGCGAGACAAAAGGAGCATCGCTGCGGGGCGTTGGAGGCAAGTTTAAGGGTTTAGCTCCAGGTTCTAGAAAAGATGAAGCTTGGTTTAGCTTTACCCAAGGTGAGGGGGAAGTGAAGCGGGTCGTTTTAACTGAATCGGCAATTGATACCATCTCAGCCGCAGCTTTAGCTAAGGACAAGAGTACCGCAACGACATTCCTTGCTACTGACGGTACGGGTTCTGTTCCTATCGAATTACTGCGCTCGGTACTGGTTCGTGGCGGGCAAGTTGTACTGGCTCAAGATGGCGATCGTGCAGGGCAAGAACAAGCTTGGAAGATTATCAAGGAGCTGGGAACTGGAAATATCGTTCGGGCTACACCAACTTGCGGTAAAGATTGGAACGAATTCTTGCAAGCAACTGCAACGCAGACGAAAGCGGAGGAGTGGAGTAAAGTTTCGGACTGGGAGAAAGTCGCGACTGCAATCGGGAGATCGAGTCAATATGTCGAGAGAGTCGAGGCTATAGCCGCCGCAGTAGCAGGCGGTCAACCCCTCCCAGAAAAAGGTAGAGCATATATGGAGCAAGACTTTGAGGACTGGCGGCAGCAAGAAGCATTTCTATGGCAGTGGTGGAGTGGGCATTGAGCCGAGATTCGTGTAAAAATCGGCAAGATGGTCTGGAAAATACTGATAAATCTATGTTTCAAAGATTTCTGGTGGGAGATGAATCGCTGCCT
>NZ_JACJQX010000103.1:0-7277 GCF_014696895.1 Chroococcidiopsis sp. [FACHB-1243]
CTTGGGCAGAGGCTGACATATGGCGAGCGTCTTTGAGTTTCATGGCACACTCCAGACTTAGCTACTTTTTTATGTTAACTAATCCCTGCTCTGGTTAGTAATTGTTGCTTGTTCCGAGTCGGGGTCAACAAGTGGGCTACGTGTATTAGCGGAGAGTAAGGCGTTATTGTCTAATCGAATAGAGAGAGCATTTAATCTCATATCACCTGCGGTTCCTGTTCCAGAACTCTCCACGCCTACGGTAGCTTCATCTGCCACGAGTAAATGATTGGTGTTAATCGTCAAATCACCTGCATCTCCTGTCGAATCTCGCGTTGCGGCAGCAAATAAGACACTATAAATTTGACCATCAGCACTTGTACCAATCAGTTTTACATCGTTAGCATTAACGGTTAAAC
Source organism: Chroococcidiopsis sp. [FACHB-1243] (assembly GCF_014696895.1). NCBI lineage: Bacteria > Bacillati > Cyanobacteriota > Cyanophyceae > Chroococcidiopsidales > Chroococcidiopsidaceae > Chroococcidiopsis > Chroococcidiopsis sp. [FACHB-1243]. The sequence continues at coordinate 399 of NZ_JACJQX010000103.1, forward strand.
TTCCGCCCTTGCCCGCACCAAATGTACCAGCACCTACCTGCGCTCCATCTGCCACGAGTAAGTTATTAGTGTCAATTGTCAAATTGCCTGCATCTCCAGTTGAGTTTGGCTGTGCGGCAGAATTTAAGCCACTAGGAGCCTGACCGTCAGCACTTGTACCGATCGCTTGTACTTCGTCAGCACTAATGCTGATATTCCCCCCCCTGCCCGTACCCCATGTACCAGCACTGACCTGCGCTCCGTCGCGTACGAGCAAGGTGTGAGTGTTAATCGTCAAATCGCCTGCATCTCCAGTTGAGTTTGGCTCTGCCGAAGAACCCAAGGCACTAGAACCCAAGGCACTACTTCCAATCAGTTGCACGTCATCAGCATTAATAGTTAAATTTCCCCCCTTACCCGTGCTAAACGTAGAACTACTTACTTGTGACCCACTCTCAAGCCGCAAGCTGCTGGCACTGATATTGACATTACCTCCCTGTCCTCTTGCTTCTGGTAGTATCTGATTACCAATTGAACTCTGGTTCTTAAGATTCACTGCTTCCGTTGCATCAATCTCAATATTTCCTGCTTGAGTGAGATCGTCACCCAGTCCGCTTGCTATTCCTGCAAATAGAAAACTCCTTTCGGTCATCTCTAGATTCCGAGCAGTAATCGCGATACTTCCACCATCACCAGCAGTCACTTCTACTGGAGCGCCATTGCTCAAGAAAACATCACTTCTTTCTATACCATCGGGAAAACTCAAACTCAGATTATCGCCACCCCCATTCAACCCAATTGTTCCCGCACCAGCTAACCCACCTAACTCAACTCGCCCACCAAAAGCAGACAATCCGCCACCATCTACATTTATATCCCCGCCTACCAACAGCAAACTGTTACCGTCTGGGACGCGCAAACCCGTGGCTGTAAATTCAACAGATGGATTTAAACCAGCATCAGCAACTGAGTTATTTTGAATCGCGGCGGTACGAATTTGATGAAATAGTAAAGCGTTAGGATTGATCGTCAGTACTCCAGGAGTATTCAGATTTGTGGCGCTGAAAACGCCTTGCTCTCCAAAGCCGATTGCACTAGCCGTACTTCCGACAAACGATCCCCCTACATCCAGCCGCGCATTTGCGCCGAAAATAATGCCATTGGGATTGAGCAAAAATAGATTGGCATTGCCCGCTACACCCAACGTTCCGAGAATATTGGACGGGTTAGCCCCTGTAACTCTCGTTAAAATATTCTCTATCCCAGCCGGATTGGTGAAAACGGCAGCTCGTCGATCCTCGACATTAAATTCTTGAAAACTGTGAAACAGGTTAGCGCCTCTAGTCGCACCACCAGCGATCGCATCCACATCTCCTATCGATGTGACGGTAGAATTTTCCCCGCCCATCGTATTATCGGGCGTAATCTGGGCGCTAGCACTGCCACAATAGCAGGCTAGTGCTACTCCTGTTGCTAGAAAACTTACTCTTCCTAATTTCTCACTCCATTTGACACAGATTGCTCTCATCAAGTCAACTTACCTATTTCAAATCACAGTAGTTGCGCGAACTAAAGCCAGCTCTCAGTAACATTTCTTTAAATAAATGACTTTGTAAAACGACTCTATTTCTCTCTAGTTTTTACCGCGAAAGTAGCACTGCACAAAGCTTCAGTCGCCATTGTCGAACTCGCGGACAAATTTTTTTTGTCTAAGATTTAAGTTTGGCATAAAATCGCCGAAAAAAACGAGAGAAGTAATATAGAAGCTTGCTTAAAATTGCCAATGAATCAAACCTTGTTTGACCAACCAGATGAGCCGCTCCAGCAGCTAGCATTGACTGCCCAACAGCACCCACCACTAACACTAGAGCGACAGATGGCTATAGGGCAGCTAGTCCAAGCAATTTTGAGATCGGGTAAGCTTTGTCGCCCGCAACGCGGTAATTTCTCATCTCATTATGAAGAAATTTATCAGGAGGCAAAACAAGACCTGTTGTTATATATTTGCGAAAATATCGATAAGTACGATCCAGAACGCGGAGATGTAATGACATGGTGTAATTTTCTGCTCCAACGACGATTTTTTCCAGAAGCAATTCCCAAAGTGCTAGATAGCCGCGATATTCAGAAGCTACCCTTATCTGAATTAGCTCGTCTTGCTGCACCGGAAGAAATGCCAGACCTAAAAGAAATTATCAATAGCTGTATAGAATCAGACCCAGAAAATTCATATCAAAAAACTTACATCGAAAATTATCCAGAAGCTAATTTCTCCGCTTTAGTAAAGCTACGACTTGAATCGAAGTCTTGGCAGGAAATTTCCGCAAGTTTTGGCATAAAAATTTCCACTCTCAGCAGTTTTTATCAGCGCTGTTTAACCAAGTTCGCCCCAAAAATTCAAGAGCATCTTCGAGAAAATCTCGAAGAAATTTAATCTCTACCACAGCAGCATAGCCATGACGAAAGAATTATTAGTAGTTTCAACTTTCAAAGTTCCTCTAAGTGTAGAAGCTTACCACATTGCCGAACAGTTTTGGCAACAACATCGCGATCGCGCCAAAGCAAAACAAGTATATTTGAATACTCTAGCAGTATCTGCGGTTGATTTCTACCTGCGTTGCCTGGGAGTAAAGACCGATTGGGCGGCTAGTTGCAGTCGTAATCTAGTATTTCAAACACTGATGGATGTTGCCGATCTAGAAATTCCTCACTTGGGTAAGCTAGAGTGTCGTCCGGTGCTGCCTCAAGCAGATGTTATCTACATCCCGCCGGAGGTTTGGTCAGAGCGGATTGGCTACGTAGCCGTACAGCTTGACGATTCGCTACAAGAAGTCACATTGCTGGGATTTACTACCACAGTTCCAGAAAATGGCGAAGTGGCGATCTCGCAGTTGCAAGCGATCGCCGATTTACCAGTATTGCTACAGCAAATTGGGCAAACAAAACCAAGTAAATTACAGGTACTAAGCCGATGGTTTGAGAAACAGTTTGAAAACGGTTGGCAGTCTTTAGAAACACTATTAGCTACAGACCATCAGACTCTAGCCTTCAGACATAACCATACCTCCCAGCTATCTGAGAATAGCGTCAAAGGAGTCAAGCTGCTCGATTTAGGTCTACAAATCGGCAACCAATTCCTCGCATTATTGATCGCGATCGCGCCCCAAAGCGATCGGCAAGTCGATATCATAGTACAAGTACATCCAACGGGTAGTGAAAATTACTTACCACCAGCTCTTGGTTTAGCTTTACTGAGTGAATCTGGAAACATGTTGCAATCAGCGGTATCTCGTCCCTGTCAAGACAACTACATTCAACTGAGACGGTTTTGGGGTAAACCAGGAGAATGTTTTAAAATTCAAGTAGCTTACGGCGAGATCGTCGTGACGGAAAACTTTATCATCTAATTGCTTTTTGTCAGAGGTAATGAGTAAGTTAGTCGTCTTAAGCTTGGGCAATGGTGAGTTACATCACGGTTTTTCTACCGTCACAGCAAAGCTTAGGGAAGAAGGCGATGCTCATTATATGCAGTTTTATGGTAGTTTACCAGCAGCGCCAGAGATTATAGAACTCTATAGAAATTGGCAGTTGGTGTACTTAGCACTTTGTCAACGTTTGGAGCTAAATTCTCGACTCGAAATCGCAGATGGAGGGACAACTAATGTTTCAGAAATTGAGTTTAAAGATTTATGCCAGCAGTTGTCAGGTAAAATTAATAGCTGGCTAAACTTTGAACCTTTTCGTCATATCGAGCGGCAATTACGCACGCAATTAGACCCAGCCGAAGAAATTCGCGTCATTATTGAAACTAACGATCGCCTGCTACAACAACTGCCCTGGCATTTGTGGAAGTTCTGTGAAGACTACCCGAAAGCAGAAATCGCTCTAAGTGGTTTAGAGTACAAACGAAAAAAGAGAGTGCTAGCAAAAACACTCAAAGCTAAAGTGAGAATTTTAGCAATTTTTGGCAATAGCAAAGGACTCAATTTAAAGCAAGATCGGTTGATTTTAGAGCAGTTAACTGAAGCAGAGATTGGGTTTTTAGAAGAGCCGTCCCCAGAAGAATTACACGATTGTTTAAGGCAGAACTGGGATATTCTCTTTTTTGCGGGTCATAGTTCTAGTCAAGAACAAGGCTCGATCCAGCTAAATCAGACAGATAGCTTAACACTCGACCGATTAAAATATACCCTCAGAAAAGCGATTGGGAATGGTTTAAAACTAGCAATTTTCAACTCCTGCGATGGTTTAGGCTTGGCGCGATCGCTCGCAGAGTTGGATATTCCTCAAGTCATTGTCATGCGGGAACCGATCGCGGACGCAGTGGCGCATGAGTTTCTCAAGTATTTTCTCTCGGCTTTTTCGGGGGGACAAACACTGTATACTGCCGTGCGAGAGGCAAGAGAAAGACTAGAAAAATTAGAGAGCAAATATCCTTGTGCGACATGGCTACCTACGATCTATCAAAATCAAGCCGAACCACTGACGGCTTGGAGAGATTGGTACGCTCCACAGGAAGTTAGTTCTGTGGTTGAGAGAGATCGAGCGATTGGCGCGATCGCACATAAATTGGGAAGAGTACTCTTGACAAGTGTAGCGATCTCCGGTCTGGTGGTAGGAGTCCGGCAATTAGGTATGCTACAAACCTGGGAGTTACAAGCTTTCGATCTGGGTTTGCGTCTGCGATCGCGTGAAGCACCAGATCCGCGCCTCCTGATCGTGAAAGTTACCGAAGCAGACGTGCAGAAACAAAAGCTAAAGGAGAAGCGAAGTCTATCAGATGCCGCACTCGCACGGCTACTAGAAAAGCTGCGACCGCACCAGCCGCAAGTTATCGGATTAGATATCTACCGCGATTTTCCAGTAGAACCTAACCAGAAGAAATTAAAAAATTATTTGCAGGACGAACGCTTCATTGCTGTATGCGAAGTTGAGCGGGCAAAAGAAGATTATCCAGGCGAGGACGATTATCCAGGTATTGGTTCTCCGCCGGAGATCCCAAAAAACCGCCTCGGCTTTAGCGATCTCCCAGTCGATAGCGATCGCGTCATTCGTCGCCAGCTACTATTTATGGATATCAACCCTAAGTCTGCTTGTGCAACGAAGGTATCTTTCAGTTTCCAAGTAGCGCAAACTTATCTAGCTGCCAAAGGCATTCAACCTCAACGAATCGAGCAAAAAAAATGGCAACTAGGCAATGTTATTTTTAGGCAACTCGAATCTGAGACTGGTGGCTACCGTCAGTTGGATGCACTCGGTTACCAAATCTTACTCAACTACCGCGCCGCCGATCCATCTGCCCAGCAAGTCACTCTCTCCGAGATCTTCAGCGGCTCGCTTGATGCAGAACTACCTAAATTAGTTAAGGAACGGATCGTTCTCATTGGCACTACAGCCAAAAGTTTTAAAGATTATCATCCCACGCCCTACAGTAGCGATACCGAGCCTAGGGAAATGCCTGGAGTCGCAATCCACGCTCACATGGTGAGTCAAATTCTGAGTGCGGTTTTGGACGACCGCCCCTTGCTATGGTGGTTGCCACTGTGGGCTGAAAATCTTTGGGTGTGGGGCTGGGCGTTAGTGGGAAGCGTGCTGGGCTGGCGATGGCGATCTCCCCTCCTGCTAGGGTTAGCGATCGCTACTGCCCTTGGTATTCTGTCTGGACTTTGTTTTGTGGTTTTGCTTAAAGGAGGCTGGCTGCCGCTAATTCCGGCTGCAATCGCCAGCGCGATCGCAACTGTAGTAACTTATAAAATTACCCAACCCGAACGCAAGTATTAAATTATTGTGCATTGAAACCGTCATGCTGAAGTTACCTCAACTACCAATCGCGATCGCCATTGCTATTACTTGGGAATTTGCCAGTTATTCAAGTTACCCCAAGCAAGTTTTAGCGCAGTCACAAAGACCAACAAACAACGTTTCTACATTGAAGCAAGCGCGTCAGCAAGAACCCGACTTTTCTGGTTATGGCAGACCAGGACGCAGAACTGGAGGAGGAAGCCGCAGCCCATGCCCACCTATCGATCCGCCGCTAACTGCCTTGATCCCCGAAACTAATTTAGGCAAAACAGTTGCCGAGCGTCCGAGTTTTTGGTTTTTTGTGCCTTATTCTCCCCGACAAGCACCATCTGGAGAATTTGTGTTGCAGTCAGAACAGGGGAATGACGTTTATCGGACTGCTGTAACGCTGCCTCAAACGCCAGGGATTGTTAGCATAAGCATCCCATCAACAGTCATACCTCTAGAAATCAACAAGTCATATCGCTGGTACTTCAAGCTTTATTGCGAACCGCAGCAAGGATCTACTCCGATTTTTGTTGAAGGGTGGGTACAACGGGTAGCACTGACTCCTACACTCAAGAGTCAGTTACTTGCCGCGAAAGCACGGGATTATGCTGTTTATGCCACCAACGGCATTTGGTACGATGCTTTAGCTCATCTAGCCCAACTGCGTCGTACCAATGGAGTGAATGCTCAGATCGATCTGGAGTGGGCTGGCTTATTAAATGCAAAAGGTGTTGGTTTAGAACAACTTCGGCAACAGCCAATAGTTGGTAGTGCTGAATTAAGATACGAACTCAGAAGTCAAAATTCACGCATTTAGAAGTAAAAAAGGTATTGTCAACTTGAGATCGGATAATAGAATATGGCGTTTCTATCCCAGACTTGCCGTTGCTCGTCAGGCTTTAAGCTGGCTAAAGACTTAATTTGCTCCAACCTAGTGGGACTTTGTAGAAAAGTAAGAAAAAATAGAGATACAATACAGTCACCGAGGTAGTTTTACGTCAGTCTCAACAGGAGCAGCGTAAATGAAAGATCAAGTAAGTGCAGCGATGCCAGCATGTTTTGATAACTGGTGTCGTCGGTTCGACGATATATTTTCTCGCCAAAAGCAGA
>NZ_JACJQX010000104.1:0-7242 GCF_014696895.1 Chroococcidiopsis sp. [FACHB-1243]
TTCTTCTTAAGGGACTTATCATCCGTATTTCCCCCAGATCTACCCCCAATCGCACCCACTTTTGCTCTCAATCTGCTCCCAATCGCACCCACTTTTGCCCCTAACTGCCCCAATTCTCCTCCAGATTTGTTTTGCCCCTAATCTGCTCCCAAATTGCTCCCGGTCTCCTCCCAAGCTTCTCCCAATCTGCCCACTATTCTTCACTACCCTTGATGGCTGGGAAAAGAGGCAGTATCTTTCCTAGTTAATGGTTTCAAAGTCTCTTCTGTCCTGGGTTTTACACCATATTAAACCTGCTTTTAGCGCAAGCATCGCCCCAGAGTGCCTCGCTACCATCACAGCCGAACGCGGCTGAGCGCCAGCTATGTCTAGAGCATCTCGCTTCTCTTCGGCTATTCTCAATAATCTCTATTGTTGACAGTAATGAGTGCAGATTTTGTATTATATTGCAGTATAGAAGCGCTCGCATCTCAACTATTCCTAAGCATCGTACCATATCACTTTCCCACCGTTGATACACAACTAATTAAGTCATTAATTACCGAGCAACAAGACTACGATCGCGTGCTAATATTTTCGATTGCATTGCCTTCATCAATACTCCGAGAGCTTTGTGACAGCAGGGGTTGTCTGTTAATAGTATGAATAGTGTACGCACTAAAATCTCAGTACACGAATTCTGCTTCTCAGTATAAGCTTTGTAATCTTTATAACTAATATTCTTGAGAGCGATCGCCGTCGAATGACACTTGCTACAGCTACGGTATCGCTATCTTATCCACGAATGCTCAGCATTTTCCCACTGCTACCATTACGCCAGCTATGTTTGAAGGTGCTATAAATAAAATAGTTTAAGTATAAAAAATGACTCCACGAACGAAGATGGGAAAGCAGAAAAAAAACAATCGAGTGACAGCAAGGTTCAATGATGATGACTACGCCGAGGTAAAAAAGAAAGCAAAGAAGTCTAATACTACCGTTGCCGAATATATAGAAAAATCTGCCTTACGTAGGGAACTCCCTACTCCCCCCACCATTAACCAAGTCCTTGTCTACCAAAGTCTGGGCAAAGCCAGGGAACTCATATTTACCATTCGCAATACTTGCAAGCTGTATGGCGATCGCACAGCGCCAATTGCAGAAATTATGCCCCTGCTAGACGCTATGGAAAACCACATTCAAGTAGCTGGAATGGAAGCTTATGGGTTAGGGAAAATGCGGAATAATATAGAAACTACTGCTAAGAACAAACAAGAGGTAGCATAACGAATCTCAAGAAAATTTTCCCAATTCGATAAACTTAAAAATCTCCCTCGCAACCAGCCGTATAAGTAGATATACTTGCAATGTACTAGCCAACAGCTTTTTCTAAAAAAAGTACAGTAATGTTTCTGACTCAGAATCTTAACGATGATTGAAAGCCTTACAGCACACTTTCTAGTTCGGTTCTAATTTGTCAAAATAGAACAATCAACGAATAAAGCTCTGCTTGCAGCACAAAAGATTTGCTGCTTCTCAAATAGGAAAATAGATAAAACAATGAACAATAGTGAATTTTCTGAATGGGGCAAAAAACTAGAACGCTTAGCACAAGCGGGCGTACAAAAAGAAATTGCCGAACACAAGGCTAGTGGTCGTTCAATATTCTATGAAAGAAATGGTATGACTATTATGGAACTAGCTGATGGACGCTGCTTTGAATATCGGCTGCAAGATGGAAAGGTTCAGATTGTCAGCGAAGTAGAAAAAACAAACAGCCCAATGAAAAAAATGCTATATCAATGTTAAGAATTAGCCATCGGAAATCGCTTGTGCCAAAATACATTTGTAGCTTAGATTCCAATAACGCTTGGCACTTACCCTCAGAAGAAGTTGCCCAGCAAACTTTCAGTACAGAAGAAGAGGCGAAACAGTGGTTTTACCAAAATTGCCCCAATCGCAATCTAGAATTCAGTGGATTCCACCTCACCCTACATCTACCTACAAATTTTGTATCGTGTAATGGTCAAGGAATAGGACAAATAATTGAATACTCAAACAAGTAGTAAAATAATGCTAAAATAACTTAATACTTAATATAGATAGACAACTTCCGAAGAGGCGTGTTTCGTCAAATTCTAAATAATTCACTTTTTTATAAAATATTTAATCAGATATTATCAACAAAATAGTTCAAATTGGTGGATTAAGGATCGAAAGGGAATTAATTGATAGTCAATTGCTGCTCGATGGCGTAAAGCAACAACGTATAAGCCTATATCGCAGCTATCTAATAAACTCCGACTGATAAATAATTATTATTAAATTTGAGATTTGAAGTCCCCAATTATGTAGACAGTAAACTACAAGCTAAATAATGAGGCAGTTGAAGGCATCATCGGCAGCTCTACCTACAAGCGGTGGACGCAAGAACTGGCAGCCATCGCTCACAGTTGCGATCGCAAGATATCGACTGCCTGCAACAGCTAACTATGTATATCAAAATAAAGGTGTATCAAAATAAAGCACGTTTCCAAGCACCTGGTTTTGTCTGAGTATCCAACGCTTTCTCATTACTAGTACTCATCCTCGAACCAGAAGAATTTTTCTGGTTTATTTTTTCTCCACTCTCCTAGTAAAATAATATTGTATAAAATATAACGTTGTATAAATATAATTCATAAGTGATAGGGAAGAACTACAAGCACGCTGGCTTCTGGGGAACGTTGGCATACGTTCTTAACGAACAGAAAAATCCTGTCACTATTGCTACCAATATGATGGGGACAACACCAGCACAGCTAGCAGCCCAATTGAGAGTCACTTGCGCTCTCAATCCAAACGTACAGCGCACCTGTTGTCACATCATTCTCTCGCTTCCAGATAGAGATGAATATCGCGAACGTCTAGAAGACAAGCAATACGCAGAAATTAGCAAGCGTTACCTACAAGCAATGGGGTTTGTGGGAGAAGGAACTCATGAGTGTCAGTGGCTCGTTGTCCGCCACGACGACGCAAACAATGCCCACATTCATATAGTTGCGAGTAGGGTAAGGATGGATGGCACAGCAGTCAACGATTCTTGGGATTGGTGGAAATCTCAAGTGACCATCCGCAAGCTGGAGCAAGAGTATGGGCTAGAAATTCTTTCATGTAGCAATTCTCAAGTAGCAGCTGCTGTTAAAAAGCAGCATGGCATCGAAACTAGTTATACTACCCGCCGCGCTCCTAGCATCAGACAGAAGCACCACACTTCAAATCAGAAGTCGCTAACGCAACAGTTTGCCCAAATCATCGACGATCTGGTTGCAACTTCACCTACTGTCAGTCAATTTATTCAACGCCTGGAACAGGAACACGGTATTGCAGTGTTGCCTAAGTTTTCTGGCGACAGATTTATGAGTGGATTTAGCTACTCCAAAGATGGTTGGCAGATTGCTGGATATTCTATTGGCAGCAATTACACCTTTCCTAAGTTAATCCAACGCGGCTTATGCTTCAATCCAACTAAAGATATGCCAGCTATTGTTGCAGCTCGACATCCCCAATTAACAGCCACTGAGGGTAAGAAGAGGAGAAGAAGCAATGTCAAAAAGCAAAATGTCGAAGCAGGGGGATCGATAATATCCTTTACCTCAACTGAGATTGCCAGCGACAATGGTGGCAAAGGGGCTCGTTATGACACTGTTGAAGATAGCCCCAGTCAAGTCACAGTAACTATCGTCTCAGCACAGATCGAAGAAGCAAGCTTAGCAGAAATTCCCAATCGGATGCATGAAACTCAGTTTAGTGACAACGAGAGACAACAAACAACAAAAACTAAGAAGGAAACAGAAATTCCTAGCTCTCATCTAGATGCGATCGCCCAATCCGGTGTCGAACCAATACCAACGATCGTGGAAGGTAGTAGCTCCAGCGATACCTGCCACCCTACGCCTTATATCACTCCTATACCGTCATACTCCCATTACTCCACTGTAGTGACAGCATACCTTCTAACACTTAACACGACTTTCTTCAGCGGTAACAGATATTCAGCCCAGCTCGATAATAATATACTTACTCTGACCCGCAACTCCAATGGAGAACAACTTCTAAAAACTGCATACACCAACGGGCAATGGCAAGAAATAGAAGCAACGCGATTGACCCAGCAAGATGCAACAATACTAGATAAAATTGTTCCAGCAATTCAACAACTGCAAAAACAACAACTGAAGTCAACTCAAAAAGGTATTGACTACAATTGTTGAATTAAATCCTCTAGAAATCTTATTAATAAATATGGTTGGAAGCCAAACACTATTTATTCTTAATATTCATTCAATATCCTTGGATTCAGGTTTATGATTTTAGTTTTACATTGCCTCATAAAAAATCAACATATATCTGAGATAAAATCAGAATTTTATTAGATTCAGTAGAGATAACAATTCTCTTAAGATCGCTTTGACCCCATTTAAAGCGATCGCTAAAGGAATGTTAAAACTGCTGCCAGCTCTGTTGTTCGTAATCGTCACTTTCCAAACCGATAGAAAGTTCGGATATCTTTTCGGCGTTACGAATGTCTTGTCGAACCCTGTACATTTGAGCTGGATTCTGAAGTCGAGCAAAATCGCTAGCACGAGCGATCGCTTGTTGCTCTGGGAAATTAATTCCCACTTGGGCGTATTGCACCGACAATTGCTCGAAATTCTCGACTTCAATTTTTTTCAGACGCTCTTTCTCTTCCAGCCAATTTTCGCTGTAACCGCGCCGTTGCATATCTTGCTGGTACTCCTGGCGCAAAGAACCATCAGGATTAAACTGCTGCTTCTCTTCTTCTGTGAAAATAACATCGTAGGCAGTGTAAACAACCCACTGTTCGGGATCGGTTTCGTCAAGCTGCTTCAGTCTTTCATACTCAGCTTTCAATCTAGCAGTCTTGTCTGCAATAACTGCTTCTGACAGACCGCGAGAACGCATACCTTCAGCGTATTCTGCTTCGAGATTACCCTCGTAGTCTACTTCCCTTTTATTTTGATTTAAAAAACGTTTTAAGCGTGAATACTGCACCATTATTATCACTCCTTGTTGAAATGTCCAAATATGACAATTACTACTAAGCATTTCAATACTAAACTAAATCAATGGATTCACATCGACAACGATTTCAACAATGCTGAATCTTTACTAAATGAAGAATTAAACAATACATTATTAGAGTATTTCTTTCCCAATACTGAATTTTCGTTCGGTCACATGGACGAAACTTCAACAGCTACAGAACTCAAAAACCATCCAGACGGTCACGTACTGCTCCTTTCATCTAAGTCTAGATTACTCTACGGACCCAAAGAGTGTTTGGAAGTTATAGATCGATTATGCCCCGACCGTAAAGACAGGGGTGCTTACGGGTCGATTTTTCTCGGCTCTTGTGAAAATGCGATCGCTGAAGAACTTAGCATTCTAGTTGTTGATGATACTACAGGTAGAAATGGCGGCATCATTGATGACGAAAAAGCTCGCAGGCTTACAGGTGACTGCTACGGACAAATATCCACCGATGTCTACAACCGCCTCACCAATAGAGAAATCGATACGAAAGTACCTTATCACATCATCCAACACCGCTTTGGCTGGATATCTCAAGATGGCGATGACACCCAGTTTAGATTTGGCAAAGGCACTCTCAGACCTAATAATCTGGACAATTTAGATTTTCAAAACCCGAACAACAAGCAAAAAATCGATCTCATCTTACCTCTATCCTCTTTCAAGGGAACGGACAAGGACAGACCTGGCGCTCCCCTGAAACCACAGATAAAGCCTGGGTTGTATAAACAAAAGATATGGCTAGGCGAAAAGTCACAATCCCAACGAGGGAAGACCGCTATTTCGCAGATGTTAGCCTCATTTCCTATTGGGATCAAAGATTTTGCTGAAGAATTAGAAGCTCAAGCCAAAAGGCTTAAAGAAGCCCAAGACGATCCGCGAAAACTAGCAGCTCTATACTGCGAAAAATATGAAAAACGTCAGGACTTTAATCAGGAACAAAAAACTCAGTTGGAAAAGGATGTCAAACAAGCTATAAAATCGAATCAATTGCCGGAATTTATAGAACAATACAGCAAGCAGTTAGAAAAATATGAAATAGATAACGAGGGTAATTTAGAAGAAACCGAGCCTAGAGAAGATTTAATTATGTACCGACTCATCAAAGCCGATCTGATGAGTTATTGTCAAATTTTAGAAACAGAAAAAGTACAGCAAGAGCTAGCTAGATTCGTACAAAACGAATGGAAGGACATTGCCGTTGGTAAGAGTTTACTATTTGAACGAGCAATGGTGATTCCTTCTAAAGAGTTAAAGAACGGCGAAATCTGCATACCTTGGTATAACGCAGAAGAAAAAGTGCTTAACTTTCGTTCGCCATTCCTCAATTCAAATGGCTTGTGCAATTCTACTAACAAAGTTGTAGAAGACATACTGGGACCAGATAGAAATCCTTTGGAGGGAGCGATCGCAGTTAGTGATGAAACATTCACTCAAATCTACAACCGCATTCTCTTGCAAGTTAAAGATGCAGTTACCCAGGTAAAAGAACGAGATGATACATTTAACAGCGATGAGATTCAAACTTATCTCAATACCAATATTAATGCTTTAGATGTTTCAGAAAAAATAAAGTTTGCTATTAACTTTAATAGAGAAATCGAGCGGTTGAATCAACTAGGTCTGAATATTGAATCGCTCGTTTTAGAATCAGAGCAAGAGCGGCAAGGTCGCGACTACGATGGCGACTGCATCGGATTTACCTTAGCAAAATACTATCCCTACCTTGCAGAAGAAGCAGAATATAGAAACCAGCTAGAAAATGCCTACGCTCCTACTCCTAAGCTGAAAAAACAATCTTTTTACGGGGCAGATGCATCGCAGCCAGAATTTGAAGAAATTGCTATCCACATGAGCGATGGGATCAGCGTTGGTACGATCAACAATCACCTCACTGCGATTGAAGCACTAGAATCAGAAATTACTATCCTCAAAAATTACAGCACTACTGAAGAAAAATCGGCATATCTCGACGCAGTTACCAAGCACTATAAAAAAATTCTGCCTACTATTATTCAGGAAGAACAAAAGCAGCGTGAAAGTAATCCTGACGAGCGAAGGCGGCAAGCTAAACAAGATTACATTCAATATATGCAAGAATTTGTAGAGCTTGCATCTGTTAGGAATAGAAAGAATGAAATTATCCAAAAAGCTTTTTTCGTTAACAGC
>NZ_JACJQX010000105.1:0-7233 GCF_014696895.1 Chroococcidiopsis sp. [FACHB-1243]
TACACAACGTCAACCACACGTTGTACAAAACTTTTTTCGTGAGAAACATGTTGCTTACTCCGCTGCCTAAAACTGTTCACCATTCTATGCTCTGGTTAGTAACTCTCCATCAACCCCGTGAAAGTCGGAAGCACCATGTTGTTGATGCTCAGATTTCTTGAAGTATGGCAAAACATTTTGGTAGCTCCAACCAGGATTACCTAATTCCTGCCAGCGATCGTAATCGCGAGGATTGCCGCGAATGTAAGTCATGAAATTAATCGAACTACTGCCACCCAAAACCTTGCCATGAGAACAAAAAATTTGGCGGTTATTTAGGTAGGGTTCTGGTTCGGAGAAATAGCCCCAGTCTACCTCTGAACCTAGTAGATTGAAGCATTCTGCTGGGATTTGAATTTCTGGTTTGGTATCTGGATTGCCTGCTTCAAGCAATAATACAGTTGTTTGGGGGTCTTCGGTCAGACGATTGGCAACAACGCAGCCTGCCGAACCTGCACCAATTACAATGTAGTCATATTCAGTCATGATATTCTCGCTTGTAAATTTAGCAGTCAATGACTCCTAGCTTCTCGCGGCACTCCAAAGCCAGGGTAGTGAGGTAATAGCTCCGCCGTCTCGGCTGGGGTCAGAAACTTGACTCTGTACTTAGCAGCTAGCTCGATAACTTCGTTAAGCTTCGCTAATGCGCTAGCTGGATCGGAGTCCGCATAAGTGGCTGCATTTGTAGGCACTTCCATGCTGGTAGCCGGACTCGACATGGCTTCAAAGTATCCGTCCAGACCGCCTGGTTGCACTAGGGCGAGAAAACGGATGGGCGACAGGAAGTAGAATGCGTGCGCCTGCATCCGAGGCAGGAAGACTGTTTCGCCTGCCCGCACGGTTCTCACCTGACCCATGCAGTACACCTCTAGCTCGCCTTCCAAAATGTAAAATACCTCATCCTGTTCGTAGTGGAGATGGGGCGGTGGCTCGGCTCCTGGTTGCGTCCGAATCTCCAGAAGCAAGAAGCGGTTTTCGGTTTCAGCAGACGAGACGAGAAAAGTCATCAGACCGCCCATATAAGATCGGGTCGTTTCCGTGACCGCGCTACGAACGAAAAAATCTGCTAGCTGATTGGCTATCAATGTATTAATCTCCTTTGTTGATGTTAAACACGAATTTCGGAAATCAGTTGGTCACTCACTAATGAGAGTGCAGTATGGCGAACACTTTTAGCCAAATGTCATTTCTACAGAGTCATCTCAAGAGAGGGTTTGCGCGAGAAATTAGTGGATGTTATCCATACCCCGCTCTCAGTAGTAATTCCCTGATGGTTCTAAGTGATGGACGGCAAAAGCACAACCGCTCGAATCTCTAGGATCAGCCCTTCAATAGCCAGCTCGGTTATACCGATGGCTGTCCAAGCTGGGTTCCAATCGCCAAAAAACTTCTTTTTCTCTGTACTCACCAGCGACATGTATTCCCGCAAGCCGACATGATAGGTTGCGATCTCGACAACATCTCGCGGGCTGGCAGGAATCGCCTTAACTATCTCTTCCAGATTAGCAAAGGCACGTGCGATCTGCGTTGCCGCATCGTCACTCACACTACCATCTTCTTCCACCCCAACCTGACCAGAGATAAAGGCAAATCTGCCAGATGCTGTCACGCCAGGAACGTAATCAAAAGCTTCATAAGTCGCTTTGTGATGGGCGGTTTCAATCCATTGCGGTTGCATGATGTCATATCCTTTTTTCATTAAACAATTAAATTTTTGAACTGATTAGGCATAACAATGTATTGAATTCCTTTGTTTGTGTTTAACACAAATTTAGGAAATCAGTTGGTCACTTAAGTGCTGCTGTTGCCTCAACTTCAACTAATGTTTCTGGAGAGGCAAGTGAGGCAACACCGATGCCAGTAATAGCAGGGCGCGATTCTGCCAGAAATTGCGCGAGTATCGGTGCAATCTTCTCAATAAAATCTCCAAGTTCACCACGAACATAGATGCGAAGGCTAAGTAGATTCTCTACGGAGCTTCCCGCTGCATCTAGGACGACAGTTAGGTTAGTTAGCACGTTCTTTAGTTGCCCCTCGACAGTATGGGATGAGACTTGATGGTTCATGTCCCAGTCAACTTGACCAGAAATGTAAACGATACCCGATGCAGTATCGATAACGGCGTGGGACATTCCGAATGGTTTTCCATTATAGAGTTGCGGCGGATTAATCAGTTGCTTTTTCATCTCCATTAGCTAATTTCTATTAGTTCAGAAGTGTTTTGGTCAACAAATAGGACTATTTGCGTTTTGGTTGATGCGATCGCTAAAGGTGTCGAATTTCATCTGGCACAACTTCCCAGCGATCGCTTCGCCCATCTGCATATCGAATTGGGACTGAAATCAACTCTTGCGGATCTATTTTGTCCAATGCAGCAAGTTGAATTCCTAAATATTCACCGCCGATCGCCTCAGCATAGCCACGTGCAAATGTTCTTACCCCACAATGCCGACAAAACAAATGGTGCATATTCTTTCTACCGAATTGATAGTCGCTCAGTGCGTCTTCTCCTGTCAGCAGACGAAACGCATCGGGCTTGATTATTGCGTTCCAGTTTCTTGTTTTGGTACAGATAGAACAATTGCATTTGTTCGTTCCAGCACTTAGATCGATTTCAGCCTCAAACCTCACTACACCGCAGTGGCAGCTTCCTGTATATGTTTTCTTCATCTGTAAACCTTCAACCCCCTAACCATCCTCAGAGGGTCGAGTTTAGGAGTCAGCACTTAGTTGCTACTACTAGCGCGATCGATCAGTTCGTTTGAAGGTAAGCTCGGATCGATCGCCTTCCGCGCACTTTCAACACCCACAACGGGCAGCTTACCAGGATCGAGTAATCCGATTTGAACCAATACACTCGCTTGATCCCAGTAGATATGTTCGTGAGCTAACTTGCCGTCACGGAACTGGACGATCGCGACTAATGCCACCTCCACCCGTTTTCCTGTTGGAGCAATGCCAGGTAGTATCCAGTCCATCCGAACGGTATGAGTGAACTTAACTACCATTTCATCGACAAGTTGGTCAGTCCCAATCGTGCGCGAGATCGGGGTCAACTCCATGTCTGGCGGCATCCGTGGAATGAAGTATTTGTCATAAAACTCCCGCAGTGCTGGTTTCCCTACTCCTCCAGTCATTACCGGAATATCGTTAACGTAAGCATCCTCAAGCATCGTGGCGAGGGTATCTTCAGTGTTGTGAGTGGCAAATTCGTACCCGACGTGTTCTTCCCAAAGATTTTGCAAAAACTCTTGGGCTGGTGTCAGGTTGGTAGTTACCTGTAAAGAAGCTTGTTGGTCTACAGTTTGCTCTTTAACCATTTGGATTCTCCTAGTTCTATCTAAAGTGTATTGAGTTCTAATACTTGACTTCTTTCAAATTCTTACAACGATTTGTCAGATTCTTAAGGTATTGCACTAGAAGCAAAAGTCAGAACATTCTAGCCGCTTGTAACCTGCGATCGCCTGTTAGCTCGCTGTGTATCCACCATCAACAACAAAAGATTGTCCGGTGATGTAGCTTGCAGCATCAGAACACAGAAAAACCACCGCTTGAGCAATTTCTGCTACCTGACCGATGCGACCCATTGGAACGATAGGTGCAACATCATCAGCCGTGAACCCCAGGCGATCGATCATCTCAGTGGCAATCGCTCCAGGATTCACGGCATTAATCCGAATCCCCTGTTTGGCATAGTCGAGAGCAGCCGATCGCGTCAGCCCCATTACCGCGTGTTTGCTGGCTGTGTAGGGAGCAGTTCCTGGATATCCAATTAAACCAGTAGTGGATGAAGTATTGACAATCGCACCCGCTCCTTGCTTCAACATCTGTTGAATTTCATACTTCATGCACAAGAACAGTCCCCGCACGTTAATTGACATGATTGTGTCAAAATGCTCAATCGATTGTTCGTGCAGGAGTTTGAAAGGAGATTCGATCCCTGCATTGTTAAACCCACAATCGAGTCTGCCATAGGTCGCGATCGTTTTCTCCACTAAAGCTTGAACCTCTGCTTCATTGGTTACGTCTGAGTGGACATATAAGCATTCAGCGCCCGTCTCACGAATCATTTTAGCGGTTTGTTCTCCTTCTGCATCGCGTCTGCCTGAGAACACCACTTTTGCACCCGCAGCACCCATTGCGATCGCAGTGGCTCTACCAATGCCCGATGTCCCTCCTGTAACCAAGGCAACTTTATTTTTAAGCATCATCATATTTACCTCCTGTAACTACGAACAAATTTAGTTTTGAAACAGCCTCGTAGCGTGATAGCAAACTTTTTCTCGTAGGCGATAAACTTCTTTGGTTGTCATGTTTAATCGAGTCGCGATCGCTTGCTGTGACTGTCCTTGTAAGTAAAGATTTAACCATTTGACCGCAAGAAAACCCAACTTTTGCTCTATATATTCGGATAGCTGCTGTTTCACCTCCTCGCACTGTTGCTGTTGCTCGGTTACGTCTTGTTGTTCGTTGTATTGCTCGATCGCCTGTGCATCTAGCAAACTCAAGGTGCGATCGCTATCTTCCCAAGAAAGTTGGGCAACAACAATCCGAATCTTCCTACTTCTGGGGACTTTTGTTATTCCTCCAGAACCAAGACGGCGCATATAGTTGATGAAGCGATGAACGATCAGCGGTTGACTGCGAACTGGTCGCAAGCAGTACTCTTCTACAGTGGCAAATAGTAAGGCATGACGCAGACGCAGATCGTCGGTGCAAGAGGCGATCGCTTTTATTTGCTGTTGTAAGTAGCGATCGCGTAGCAGCAAATCTTGCAAAAACTCTTGTAAGACTTCAATTGTTCGACGGCGGCGATCGCGGCTGAGGGCGATCGTCATACGGATTTTATTTTGTAGGAGCGCCAAACTATTCAATCGTTTCAAGAGGCGACGATAAGATTGTTCTGGTGCTTGTCCTAGATAACGATGTTTTAAAATTCGATAGCGGTATGCTATTCCTTTTTGCACTAGTTGCAATTGCTTTGGGTTGAGCTGTGTCAAACGTTCTGGATTGTTTTCAAACAGCCAGCAAACAATACTTTCTCTAGTAGCAACACTCAGATTGGCATAGTCAAACGCCAATTGCCAGCGCCAAACTCGGACTAAATCTTCTACTGTAGCGTGCTGATTAGTTGAAAATTCTGCCTCTAAAGGTGATGTAACAACCTGCATTTGCGACTCCTTATGATTATAGATGCTGCTAATTCCAACGTTGCCGGACAAACAACATTGAGTTTGTGATTTTTCGCGATCGCACAGGAGACAAGTCGATTATCTTGCTTAAGAGCAACTACACCCTATCTAAAAAAGTAGTCTCACACTGGTGCAGGACATGACCGAATGGCTTGCTCGACGGGTGTAATGAAAATTTTGCCTTCGCCAAGTTTTTCAGTCTGAATTACGTCCGCAATCTTGCCTACGAGCAGATCTACTTGACTATTTTCTACGATAATTTCTACCTTGAGTTGGTATCTCAAATCTACGGTAAACTCTACACCGCGATATTGTTGAATTTGTTTGGTTTGGTAATTGTAATTACGTATTGTTGAAACTGTCAGATCTACGACCTCGACATGGGCAAGAGCAGTTTTCACTAACGCAAAATTTTCAGTGGGAACGATCGCTTCAATCTTTTTCATTTTCTTCTCCTGAGATGACATTACTACTCGACAAATTATTGTTGTATAGAACGGCGTTGTTGCATAAAAAGGCGGATGGGCTAACGTAGTAGGTTTTATTTACTGAGACATGATGTACTACTTCTATCTCACCTGGTTAACATAAGATGGGTGAAACTTTCCCTTGCAACACCGCTAAATCTTCTGCATCCAGTTCTACTGGAATTCCGTTGTAAATCAGTTCAGCAAAATCTTCATTGGGTAGCATGACTGTCAGAGTGTACAGACGGCTTTTTCCTATGTTCTCAACGGTATGAGTGCCTGTTGGAGGCACCACAAGGCTGTCTCCCTCCTGAATCAAAACCGTCTTACCATCACAAGTTGCTCGTCCTTCTCCTTTGAGGACAAAAAACAGTTCTGTAGCATACATGTGTCGATTGGGAGGAGTTTTGCCACCAACATCAAATATTTCGACACAGCAGGTAAATGAAACACCATCTCTAAGCGGATCGAAGGCGATCGCCAACTTATTACTGGAATCAGGACTAATCCGATAAACCTGGTACTCCTTAGGAGACTTAGCAACGGCAATCATGCAGCGAGAATCAGCCCTTGTCATTGGTTGTTTCCTCCTAGTTTTTGTTTTTCGTTTTCGCGTGGTATTGGTTTATTCACTTCGCGTTCGGTAAGGACTTTTGGTTCTCCAAAGTTTGTTAGCACCATAGCTTTCATAGGATTAACTCTCAGTAGCAAATTCTCTTCGTTTTATCTGTCTGAAGTGTACCCAGTTCCAATGCTGGGCTGCTTTCAGATTCTTACAACGATTTATCAGATTCTTATGATGTTCTTAGATCGATCGCGATCGTTTTCATAGGCGATCTCTAATGTTCGATACGTGAACGAAATGTTGTAGCAAGTGTGTGGATGAGTAGACGAATATTGGTAGTGATGTGGAAGTAGTGGTGAGGCTCAAACCCTGCTCAGATGGGCATTGTAGCCATGAATGAAGTCCCAAATCGCTCCAATATGATTGTTCAACTTTTCGGAGAATGATAGACTTTCTCTTACTAGTCGAGAAACCCGTTGTCTGAAGGTATTATTTAATCGTTCAACTGAGATCTTGCACTATTCTCAGCAAGGGGTTACCAAAGTCGCCAAAATCTGGAAGAAAGGGCGTAGGAATAATTTGAGTTGACGGTTATGGAAACCATCGTCGAATACGCCCAAGGGCTGAATGGCACTAAGAACAGCGGAAACAAATACCAATTAAGCAGTTTGCAGTTGCTTTCGTAATTCATTGCGAGGTTTGGTCATCAAGGGGTAAATTTTGGGACGACGTTTACGAACTCGTGGTTCATTTCTAGCAGGACGAGAGGGAACAGCCTTGTGAGCAATAACTTTGAGTAGAGTGCGATAAATTTGAGAACGCTGTGTGGAATCAGCAGCTAATAAGACAGAAATAAAATGGATTAAATGCAGAAATGTTGAATCCTGAGACAAATCTTCATATAATTTTTGATACTTCTCTGTGAAAAGAGAATCGGTCAACATTTCACGATCTTCTCCATCCAATGAAC
>NZ_JACJQX010000106.1:0-6809 GCF_014696895.1 Chroococcidiopsis sp. [FACHB-1243]
TTCGCTACCACGACAACTGGTTGCGAAATTTTCTGATTGCCTCGTCCCTGAATGGTCGTGGAACCGGAAAACCGGTCAAACACAAACTAGAGTAGAACCAGGAACCTTTGAGTAAGTCAACCGCAAGGGAGACAGAATTACCTAGCGGGTAAAGGAAACGGGAAAAAGCGAATGCTCTTGGTAACGCAAGAGATAGAGGTTTCAACTTTGCCTCATACCGAAAGGTAGCAGACTTCCCACTGGTCTCGAACGATAAACCAAAGAGAAGGAATTGAACCTAAGTGAAAGATAGATTCAAATTTGAAATCGGAGCGAAGGAACCGCTCACAGATTGGACAACCATTCAATGGAAGCCGATCAAAAAGCGTGTGAAAAACCTGAGACAGCGGATTTATCGTGCCACACAGAACCATCAGTGGAATCGGGTGAAAAGCCTGACCAAACTGATGCTACGCAGTCACGCTAACCTGTTGCTTTCTGTGCGACGAGTCACTCTAGAGAACCACGGCAAGAAAACTGCGGGGGTTGATGGTCAAACAGCATTAACTGCTGCCGACCGAGTGAAATTAGTAGATCAGATGCAGGAATATACGATGTGGAAAGTTCGCCCAACTAAACGGGTCTACATTCCCAAAGCAAACGGAAAACAAAGACCGCTCGGAATTCCTGTTCTACAAGATCGCGTCGCACAAGCAATGGTCAAAAATGCACTCGAACCTAGCTGGGAAGCTCGTTTTGAAGCCAACAGTTACGGTTTTCGCCCCGGAAGAGGCTGTCACGATGCCCTCACGCAATGCCACAATCGGCTTTGCAAAGGGCGGGATAGCTGGATTCTGGATGCGGACATCAAGAGTGCGTTTGACAATATCAGCCATCAGTCTCTTCTCAACGCTATTGGGGCGACACCGGTCAGGGAATTGATCAAGCAATGGCTGAAAGCAGGTTATGTAGAATCCGAAGTCTTCTACCCAACGGTTAAGGGCACGCCTCAAGGGGGAATAGCTTCTCCACTTTTAGCCAACATCGCCCTAACCGGACTCGAAGAACGGTTATCTCAATATCAAAAATCTAAACCTGCTCCATTCTTTGACAAAGGTCGGGGTAAACTGCGAAACAGGAACAGAAAGTCTAATGCATACGGTTACATTCGTTATGCGGATGACATACTTGTTACTGCGACGACTAGGGAAGATATTGAGAAAATTGTCCCTGTGATCCAACAATGGCTAGGGGAAAAAGGATTGGAACTGAACCCAGAAAAGACGACCATCAGAAATATCAAGGATGGGGTGAACTTTCTGGGAGTCACTTTCAGACAATTCAAGGGCAAAACCCTTGGGCTGCCTGAAAAAGACAAAGTTCTGAACAAGTTGAAAGACATTAGAACCTGGCTGAAAAATCACAAGCAAGTCAGCTCGGAAACGGTCATCAATTACCTTAATCCCATTATTCGGGGGTTTGGAAACTACTACCGCATTGGCAGCAGCAAACGGGTCATGTCCTACTTTGACAAACAAGTATGGCAAGCTCTATGGCGTTGGGCAAAACGAAGACATCCCAACAAAGGTCGAAACTGGGTCAAGGAAAAATACTTCCGGACTCATCAAAACCGGAAATGGACGTTTTTCGCGCATACACGCAATAGACATGGAGAAACCACCTTCATCCACTTATTTCGAGCTGCATCGATTCCCATCGAACGGCACGTTAAGGTTGAAAATACCGCTTCTCCAGATGATCCCAGCTTAAAATCCTATTGGGCAAAACGCTTGACGAAATTCGGCAAAATCCGGTGGGAGAATGGCTCGAAACTTAGGAATGTGGCAGAAAATCAGCAATGGAAATGCCCCCTCTGTGGAGAGCATCTGTTCAATGGGGAAGAACTGCACATCCACCATCGCAAAAGTGTAAAAGCAGGCGGCACGAACTCAATCGACAACCTCGTGCATTTGCACGTCACCTGCCACAAACATCTTCATGCCGGTGGAGTTCTATGAGGCTTGAGGCTTGAGCGGCTTGATGCGAAAGTATCACGAGCCGTTCTGAGGGGAGAGGGACAGGGCAACCTGCTCTCTCTTACCCGACAGCGAGCATGGGAACGGCGGCTGTAGCAAACGGATGGATTCCAACATCCATCGCCACCTACACCATGAATTGCCTGAGCCTGTTCTGCTGAGAGCGTGGCACACTTGAGGCACTTGTCTGGGATTGCCTTCGCTTTCTTGACGGGTTCTTGGAGGAGCGATCGTTTTGCTCTAGTCTTTCTAACAGTTGATTTGGACATTTTTCGGCATTCTCTTACCGCGCTTAGTTTATTCACCGTCAGGCGCATCTGGGTCAACTCCCATTGCCCGCAACCGCTCGGCTAATCGTTCAGCTCTGGCTTGTGCTGTCTCTTTTTGCGCTCGTTCTAATTCTGTTGCAGTAGGAATCCAGTTACCTCGATCGTCGTACCAGCGCAACCATTGTCGGTCGATTCCTTGATAACTCCCCTGCCAGAGTCCCAAACCTAAATTCAAACTCGGTAAAAAGAAGCGCAACTGTTCGAGCAATTCTTCGCGATATTGTCCGGCTGTCAGGGTAAAAGCTCGCAGGCGATCGCTATAGCGGTCAAACACGACATAATAAGGAACGCGCAAAATCTGCTCGTAGACTTCCCACTGCGTCGGCGGCTGATTCATTCCTCTTTGCGTCCGTCCTAAATCTTCTCTTTCCGTACCTGGTGACAGGAGTTCGACGACAACAGCAGGAGCTACGCCCTCTTGCCACATGACATAGCTCATGCGTAAATCCCTCCCCTCATACAATCGCTCCACCCCCAAGACGGCAAACCAGTCGGGACGCTTGCACCAGAGTGGATGGCGCACGTCGTAATAGAGATTCAGGCCGCTGGCAACAAAGACCTGCTCTGGCGAATAGTGGGGCGGGCGGAACGTTTCGCGCAGCAGTTGGGGTTGAAAGTCGTGAAACTCGCCTCTGCAACCCGGCTCCTGGGGGTCTTCGCTGAGTAAATCGTACATTGTCGGCAGCGTCTCTTTAGCAGAGCGAGGCGGATCGGTCTGCTCGATTGAAACACGATTCAACATAGGTAGACATCAACTAACTTAACGCTCGTAGATCGATCGCCGCAGCGATTCTTAAATTCTACAGTACAAAGGTTTTTCGGCTGTTGTCACTTACTGATTTTGACATTTTGTCTGAGGCTTGTCTTAGAACAGATAATGTTACTTATTTGGGATTTAAATGAAGTGAATGAGTATAATTACTTATAGACGCGAACGACAGATCGCCACTTGACCCGATCGCTTAAACTGATAGTCAATGAAAATTGCTGGAATACGTGCTTCTATGCCTCGCCGCCCTATCCCAGAACCCGTTATTCTCCCGTCTTCGACTCCAATTGCTCGTTCTGTCAGTCCAACACCAGCTGTAATCCCATCTCAACAACCTACAGATCTGCGGCAGTTGCGAGTGGATGAATTTTTGATGGCGCGATCGCTCTCGGACAATAGTAAGAAGGCATATCAGCAGGACTTACAGCGATTTATGGATTGGACGCAAACGGCTTGGAGTGCAGTCACTCCCAGACAGGTGGCGCTGTTTAAAGATGACTTGCTAGAAGAAAAATCTCTTGCTCCGGCGACAGCGAATCGGGTGCTGACAACTCTGAAAAACTTCTACGGATGGATGGTGGATTCGGAGTATGTTGCTAAAAACCCTACCAAAACAATCGACTTACTGGAGCTGGAATCACCAGAAGCACAAGACTTGAGCGAGGCGGAATTAGTAAGCATTTATCAGGTAGCAGCAGAGAGTAATTACTGCGAACGCAATACTGCCTTGGTTTCGATTTTGCTGCACGGATTGCGGGCAGCAGAAGTATCGGCACTCAACCTAGAAGACTACGACGGCACGAGGCTGCACGTTCGTAAAGCTAAAAGTGACAGCAAGGGTTGCGTACCGCTCAAAGAAAGAGCCAGGATGGATTTGAATGTCTACCTAGAATGGCGATCGCAGCAAGGAGAAGAACTTCAGCCTACAAGTCCTCTATTTATCTCGCGATCGCGCCGCAGTTTTGGCAAGCGCCTCACCTACTGGGGGATTCGAGATGTCGTCGATGCGATTCAGCAGGCGACGGGGATCGATCTTCACGCTCATCGGTTCCGACACACGTTTGCTACCGATTTGGTGCTTAAGGGCATGGATACTTATCACGTAATGACGCTGACGCGGCATAAGTCAATGCAAAGTTTCAAACGGTATACCAAGCGAGCTGACCAAATCGCCGCTGAAAAAGCTTTTTATCAAACTCTTGGTGAAAGTGAGCCTGAGAATACTTGAAATAACGGGCTTATCACTTTCTCTAGCACTACGTCTATCGAGCAGGTGGCGGACTATACCAACTTCCTCTGCCCTGCCCCTGACGCTGAAGCAGACCGCGCTTGACCAGCTCCAAGAGGCGTGTCTTGACCGTCGGTCGCGGTGCGCCAACTAGTTTCTGGGCTTCACCCGTGGTGATGCGACCGTTTCGCCGCGCCGCTTCTAGAATGGCGATCGCGTCTGGGTGCAGCCCTTCGGCTTGCGGCTCGCGTGCAATCTTCGTCGCTAATCGATCTTTCTGACTCTTGAGCGATCGCAGGAAAAACCTCAACCACGGCTCGAAATCGGGTGACTCCGTCTCCAACGTGCCCTGCGTCCGACGCAGCGCCAGATAATAGCCTTCCTTGTTCGCCTCGATGACGCTTTCCAAGGAGCTATAAGGCACGTAGGAGTAGCCCGCCTTCAGCAGTAATAGCGTCGTCAGCACTCGCGAAAGCCGCCCGTTTCCATCCTGAAATGGATGGATTGCTAGGAAGACGATGACAAACAGCCCGATGACAATGAGCGGATGCCAAGCTCCATCTGCCAGCACCTCGCGGGTCCAAGCGACCAGCTCTTGCATTTTGAAGGGCGTATCGAAGGGTGATGCCGTAGCGAAGATAACACCGATACTCTTTCCATCTGCGTCGAAAGCTTCGACATTGTTCGGCAGCTTCTTGTATTCGCCACGATGTCGTTCGTCCTTGGTCGAACGACGCAACAGCATCGCGTGCAGCTGCTTGATGTAGTTCTCGGTAAGCGGGATGGCGGTGTAGGAATCGAATACCGCATCCATCACCTCGGCATAACCCGCGACTTCCTGTTCGTCGCGCGAGACAAAATCCTGCCGTTCCAAGCGACCGAGCAGCTCTTCTACTTCCCTGTCGCTCAGCTTCGCCCCCTCAATCCGAGTCGAGGAGCCGATACTTTCAATCGTGGCGACGCGCTTCAACACTGCCAGCCGCTCTGGAGCAAGTGTCGTCAAAGTCCGCCACGTTCCCTTGAATTCATCGATTTCGGCAATCAGCCGCAGGATCTCCGGTGTGATCCTCAGCGTCCCAATCTTCATGCCATATCCATTTTTCTATCCATTTGCATCCAGATATATCCATTTATATCCATTTTCTGTAAGTTCTGCTACGCGGCAAGGGCGAGCTTGAGCCTTCAAACTCTTCACATTAGCAGCAACAGCCCTTCACACGCTCGCAAACTTCTACTTGTTTAGCTATGGCTATTCCTCCTGGATTTCCTGCTGCCTGTCGCCGATCCACGTTGTCGATCGCCCTGTGTTGACCGAGGCGATTTGTGCTTATTCGCCATAAATCTCTTCCAACACCTGTACCAATGCAGAATCTAACTCTTGCAGCGCTTCATCTAAACTGCCATAGCTGTCTTTGCCTTGAAGCATCCCACCGCTATCTAAAGCGCGGATAAACGAACTTAAGGGACTGTCTAGATCGTAGCCAATCTCAATCCAGCCTTCATGCTCGTTCACCCAGCGAGTAATATTTGGGTAAGTATCTTCAATTGAGCTTGCCATTACCTGTTAAGTCTATCCTTCATGTGGTTACTGCACTTACAGATATTATTTACTACGCGATTGCAGTCGTCATCTGCCTGCGCGATGGTCGCGAAGCGTTTGCGGAGCATGGTCGAAGAGCATACCGCCTTCGGCATCGCATACGACTTTCACTACAGCTAGGGCCCGCTCTTCTTCTGGCATAACTAAAACGACGAGGCGAGGGTCGAGCGCGATCGTGCTTTAGATGTCTAGTTCTTGCTCAAACGGCATTTTGGCGCTGCAAGTATTACCACGTCTGCTCTAGAAATAAGCAGCACTAGCTTTGCTGCAAACTCAATCCAACACAACGGCAAACGCCTAGCGGCGGACTTGATGGAAGTAAGGCTGGTGAAATCATGACAAATGACAATTCAATACCCTTTTTGGCTCGACTACAAAACGTGGTCTACACCTCGTTGGAAGTGCGCGATCGCTCGGCGCGGTCTATCGATGCCGATGAAGGTAGCCGTAAAGTACAGGGTAGTGGAACCATCAAGCCTGCTTCTAGACTTTGGTTGCGGTAGAGGAGAAGATCTAGAGCACCTTCATAAACTAGACATTTCTTGCGTCGGTTTCGATCCCTACTGGAAATACGATTTGGCTCTATTGCAGCCGACTGACTGTATCAGTTGTATTTACGTCATTAACACGATTGAGTCCGCAATAGAAAGAACTGAAGTCCTTCAATACTGCTGGGAATTGACGAGGCGATCGCTCGTTATCGCCGTCAGAACTGATGGCAGAGGTGAAGGATTGTCACGATTAGGCACGTATCAAAAGTATTACTCGCAAGCGGAATTTAGAAGCTTCATTGCTCAAAGCCTGGGAGTAGTAAGAGTTGAATTTCCCAAATCAGGGATTGCATTCATTCAGAAAAAATAACTGGGAC
>NZ_JACJQX010000107.1:0-6616 GCF_014696895.1 Chroococcidiopsis sp. [FACHB-1243]
TTTCGTCTGGTGCGATGGCTGATGACTCATTTCGATGTATTTGCCGCTCATAGAGCTAAATCTGGCTTCATTTGGGCATAGAAAACTTTAAAGTCCCACTAGGACTGCCCCTAAAATTGGAGCCAGCCAAAACAACCAAAGTTGAGCAATATGCTCCAAGCCAGCAAAAAGTGCTGGACCCGTGCTGCGAGCAGGGTTGACTGAGGTATTAGTTACAGGAATACTAATTAGATGAATTAAGGTCAGTGCGAAACCAATAGCAATGGGAGCAAAACCTTGGGGAGCGCGGCGATCTGTTGCCCCTAAAATCACCATCAAGAACATGAAAGTCATCACGACTTCGGTTAAGAAGCAAGCTGCTAAAGAATAACCACTGGGTGAATGTGTACCGAAACCGTTTGTTGCCAATGGGTTTGAGCCTGTGAGAGTGAAGCCCGCCTTACCGCTAGCAATTAGATAAACAACACCCGCACCCGCGATCGCACCTGTGACTTGGGCAATGATATATGGCAGTAGTTCAGAACCAGGAAATCGCTTGCCAGCCCAGAGTCCGAAAGTTACAGCTGGGTTGAGATGGCAATCAGCAACGTGTCCTAATGCATATGCGATCGTCAGTACCGTCAAACCAAAAGCGATGGATACACCAACTAGTCCGATTCCTAATGGGGCTGCTGTCCCCTCACCTAGTTTTGCTGCACCTGCCGTAAATGCTGCTGCAAGTACTGCACTACCACAACCGCCAAGAACTAGCCAAAAAGTCCCAATCGACTCCGCTACGCACCGTTTCATAAGTGCCATGTTCATCTATTCCTTACAGTGAGTAAAAAGTTTTTTACGCAACAGATAAAGACAAACTTTTGACTGAGAAGTGAAGCTTCTTCTCGATCAAAAACGAGTTTGAATTGTATCGTTTTATGCCAGATGCAAAGTAGCTAGAGTATTGCCCTATCTCACAATGCATTCATAAGTTAGAGGACAGATAACATACCTGTTTCCGTACACTCTACACTTGAATTGAACACACTTTACACTTAATTGAAAGCGAGTTTTATCTACTGAAAGAGATAGTCTAATAGTAGTACTAATGAAGACAGTAGCTGCTCGTAGCCATTTTAACAAACGGGAAAGATTCAATCTGAATTATAAATCTGCCCGCAACTTCTGAATATGTCGGGATTGATTACAGTAATCTAGCAAGCGAGATCGAGCATTTAGTTTTTTCATCAATCCAGACATTCTATTCCAGGGGACGTTAAAAGTTAATTTGACTAAAACAGAACCAGTAGCAGAAACAACTCGCATATCTAATGCTAACGGACGATCGCTCAGAATACTTCTATTAATTTCTCAGTGTGAGGAAGGTAGAAAAAACACATAACTTACGGTAGAAACAGCAGGCTTAGTTATCAGCTAGCTTAATGGATATATTGCATCAGATGCAGCAGTACGAGCGTGCGTCGAACATAAATATCATAAGTAATAAGTAGGCAAATCATGCAACAGACAGAATACATGACCGACACTTCAGAAGTTAGAGAAACATCAGAATCTACATCTCTAACAACACCATCGACTACAAAACAACTTGAAATGCAGGGACGGCAGATCGGTAACAATATAGTTGCTTTTTTTACAGAACTACCGAAACACCTTAGTAGCTTCTGGCAACAATACAAACAACCAATTACGAGCATTCTTTTAATTTTTGTTGCCTTAATTGCAGTCAGAGTGTTGTTTGCAGTCTTGGCTGCTCTCAACAGCATTCCACTATTAGCACCGACGTTTCAACTAATCGGAATTTTCTATTCAGTGTGGTTTGTCTATCGATATCTGCGGACAAAATCTAACAGGGAGGAATTGGCAAGTAAGTTACAGTCACTTTTTGAATAAACGATCGGATTGATATCTGCTGACTATCGATCGCACAGAACGGCGATCGCCTGCACTAACTGCTCTGGTTCTACAGGTTTTGGCAGATGCAGCCCAAATCCTGCTTGCAGGGCAAGTTGGCGATCGCACTCTCCAGCATAGGCAGTGAGGGCAATTGCCGAAACCTGCCCCCCTGCTTGCGGCGATCGCTGCCTGATTTGTTGCATTAACATGTAGCCATCGACATCTGGCATTCCAATATCGCTAATCAAAACGTTAGGGACGAAGCGATCGAAGATAAGCATTGCTTCTGCTGCCGATGCTGCGACCTGCACTTCTGCCCCATACTGTTCTAAAACGATTTGAGCTAAATTCAACATATCGGCTTCATCATCTACGACTAACACGCGAATACCTTGTAAAGGACAGGAAACAAAGGATGAAGTCGCGCTTCGATCGCTCATTTCTGGGCTTTCATCCTGAAGCAGAGGTAAACTGACGGTGAAAGTTGCTCCCTTTCCTTCTCCAAGGCTTTCGACTTTGACTGTACCCCCATGTAACTCGGTGATGTGGCGTACAATTGCCAGCCCTAATCCTAACCCGCCAAATTTTCGTGTCGTTGTCCCATCTTCTTGCCGGAAGTAATCAAATACGTATGGCAAGAAGTCTGGATTAATTCCTTTTCCGGTGTCGCTGACTTGGATTTTAGCGTAGTTGCTAATTGGTAATTGGTGATTGGTAATTGGTAGTTGGTAGTTGCTGAGTGGCTGGTGGCTGGCGGCTGGAATTGCTTCCTTGTCCCCCTTGTCCCCGACTCCCGACTCCCGACTCCCGACTCCCGAAGCTACTCCCATCAGCGAAACCTCAATCCGTCCCCCTGACGGGGTGAATTTAACGGCGTTAGAGAGTAAATTCCACACAATTTGTTGGAGACGATTTGCATCCCCAAAGACTAATCCTACATTGGGGGCAAATTGAGTTTGAATCTGAATGTTTTTTGCTCGTGCTACCAACCGCACAGTTTCTATAGCTGCCTCAATTGTAGTGGTTAAGTTGACCGAGGTGATGTTGAGCGCCATTTTTCCTTGTAATATGCGCGAGACATCTAACAAGTCTTCAATTAGTTGCGTTTGTAGTTTGGCATTGCGCTCGATCGTTTCTAGGGCGCGATCCGTTGCTTGTGCGTCAAATTTGCGAGAACGTAGCAGTTTTGTCCAACCTAAAATGGGGTTGAGGGGCGATCGCAATTCATGGGATAGTACAGCCAGAAACTCATCTTTAATTCGATTGGCAGCTTGGGCTTCTTCCCGTGCTGCTTGTTCCTGCTCCAGCAGTTGTTCGCGTTCGGCTTCAGCTTGCTTTTGCTTGGTGATATCGCGTGAGATTGATAGCAGTTGTGCAACCTGTTCCGATGCATCTCGGATCGGCGTGATGATGACATCCCACCACTTCGGCTTGCCCTTTGCCGTGGTAAAGAAGCCTTGAAATTGACCGACATTGCCCGCTTTGGCTACGGCGATCGCTGCTTGGGCACTTTGGCGATCTTCACCCTGCCAGTAATCAAGCCAGTTCGTGTCGAGGAAAGCTGTAGAATTGTCGATTTCTAGAAGAGCCAAGCCGCCTGTATTCACGTAAAGGAGTCGCCCATCTAAGGATAAAACTTTAATGCAGTCTCTACTGCTTTCTAAAATGCGTCCCTTCAGTTCTTCACTCTTTCGCAGGGCTTCCTCAGCTTGTTTGCGATCGCTAATATCCCGATAGTAGAGGGAAAGCCCGCTGGATGAGGGGTAAGCGTGAACTTCAACCCACATGTCGTATGGTTGATAATATTCCTCAAACTCAACCTTGACTTGCTCGAAGAGCGCTCGACGATATTCAGATTCAAACCGACTGCCAATTGTATCGGGAAATACTTCCCACAAAGTTTTACCCAGCAACTCTTCTGGTGTTTTTTGCGTCAATTTTGCTGCTGCTCGGTTGACGTAGGTATAGCGAAACTCGCGATCGAAGGCAATAAATGCATCCGTCACCCGTTCGAGTATGATTTGTTCCCGCCGCGCTGCCTCTTGCCGCATTTGCGACAGCTTCAGGGTTGCTTCGACTCGCGCTAGCAACTCGCGGGCAGAAAAGGGTTTGATCAAATAGTCATCCGCTCCGGCTTCTAACCCTTCGACTCGTGCCTCTTCTCCCGCCCGTGCCGAGAGGAGAATTATTGGCACTTCCCTGGTCTGGGGATCGGCTCGTAGTGCTTGCAACAGTCCAAAACCATCGAGTCTCGGCATCATTACGTCAGTTAACACCAAATCGGGAAGGCGGTCGCGAACGGCAGTCAAGGCAGATAATCCATCTGATACGGCTTTGACTTCGTATTGCCGACCTAGCAACCGCTTGACATAATCACGCATGTCTGCATTGTCATCAGCGAGGAGAATGTAGATAGGGGAAGCGGGAGTCGGTAGGGGCGCACTGCCGTGCACCCGTACTGGGGAGTTGGGAGTTGGGTGTAATTCTTCACTGCTCCCTACTCCCAGCTCGTCCCTGCTCCCTGCTTCTGGTAGCCAGCGCAATGCTTCTTCAACATAGGGAGCTGCACCTAATGCGGTTGAAGCTAGAATTCGCGGGCTGCTAATCCGCTCTGGAGGTAAATGAGCTTTCCCTGTAGGAATCGACACCGTGAAGCAACTGCCCGATCCTAGAAAGCTGGTGACTTGCACCGTGCCACCGTGCATTTGTACCAATTCTCGCACCAAAGATAATCCAATGCCCGACCCTTCAAAAGTGCGTCCCTGCGCTCCTTTAACACGGTGAAAACGTTCAAATAAATGGGGAATTTCGGCAGCGGGAATTCCGATTCCCGTATCTTGTATACTCAGCTGGACGCAATCGCCTAACCAGTGCAAGCTGACGGTAATTTCTCCAGCCAGCGTGAACTTGAAAGCATTTGAGATCAGGTTTAAAACAATTTTTTCCCACATTTCCCGATCCACATACACGGGTGCAGGTATGGGCGGGCAATTAACCAATAAGCGCATTCCAGCTCGTTCGATCGCGGCACGAAAGACGCTGGCTAGTTCGGCGGTAAAGCTAGCTAGATCGGTGGGTTCGTAGGAGGCTTGCACCCGTCCGGCTTCAATTCGAGAAAAATCGAGTAGCGTATTGACCAATTTCAGCAAGCGGAGTCCGTTGCGCTGCACCATCTCCAACTGTTTGCGGTCTTCTAGCGGTAGGAGGCTAGAGCAGCGGAGCAAGGTTTCTTCTATTGGACCCAACATCAAAGTCAGTGGGGTACGAAATTCATGTGACACATTGCTAAAAAAAACAGTTTTGACGCGATCGATTTCTGCTAAAGCTTCTGCCCGTTTGCGTTCTTCTTCGTAAGCTTGGGCATTGGCAATACTCGCAGCAATCTGCGCTGCTACCAGATCGATGAATCCTTTGTAGTTATCGTCGAACAGCCGAAACGGATTCAAACCAGCAACTAATATCCCTGCCTTCCCTGTCTGACCGGAGGGAGCAATTGGTACGGCTACAGCTTGATGAGGCGATCGCTGCCAAGCACCCATCGGTAGATTGCTAAAATGCGACTCTAGATCGGAAACTAGCATTGCCTGTTGTGTCTTTAACACCCGAGCAAACTGCCACACGGAATCCTCATCTAATGCAACTGTTTCGGGGGCGACTGCGTGGAAGCGCTCGATCCCACTCGTCCCAGCCAGAGAAAGGCATTGCTGCTCTGGATCGACTAAATATATGGCGGCGAAGGGAAGATCGTAGAGATTGGTTGCCAAACAGCTAGCGCTCAGCCTACAGGCTGCATCAAATGTCCGTGCATCTACTGTTTTCGCTGCTAGCTCTTGCAACAGTGCCAACTGACGTTCGCCGATGACACGCTGTGTATCGTCCGTGTTAGCGCAGATAATGCCTCCTGTGCCACCATCATCATCGGGGATTGGACTGTAAGAAAACGTGTAGTAAGTTTCCTCGCTGTAGCCGTTGCGCTCCATGATCAGCAACAGCGATTCATCATAGGTTCCTTCATTTTTCAGCAGTACCGATTCTGCACGGGGAGCAACCCGATCCCAAATTTCGCGCCATACAACAGCAGCAGGTTGTCCTAATGCCTCTGGATGTTTGCCACCAACAATAGACTTGTAGGCATCGTTGTAGAGATTTATTAGCTCCTCACCCCACCAGACAAACATTGGTTGGCGACAGGTAAGCATAATCCGCACGGCGGTTTTCAGACTCTGCGACCACTGCTGCGGTATACCCAGCGACGTTTTCGACCAATCTTTTTCTCGCATCCGCGCGCCCATCTCGCCACCACCGAGCAAAAAATTGGTATTGGCATTGCTGGATGATATTGACTCTTGCCTCATTTTTTCTCTCTACCGCTCTACTTCTGAGTCATCTCTGAGCTTAGTTTTAGTTGCCGCTTCGGGCTACTAATTTTTGGCTGTTCGAGGGCGATCGCTTGTATCAGTAGAGGCTCTAGAGAAAGGTGCATAAGTCCAGGCAAATATGACACAGATATAATTTATTTCATACTATCCCCCATAAGATAGAAATAAGTTTCTATCTCAAGACAGAATTTTGTAATTTTAGGTATCTATAGGATTCATATTTGATTTTTGAAATACACGTAGTGGTGTGGCAAGGCTAAAATAGTGCATTAAAATCAGCTGTTTCTTCGGTGACAAAAATCGGATAAAGATGTTTAAGTTTGACGCGAGCATCTTCAGTAGTA
>NZ_JACJQX010000108.1:0-6345 GCF_014696895.1 Chroococcidiopsis sp. [FACHB-1243]
CATTCGTGCCTTGGAACTACAGCCGCACAGCGAGCAGAGTTAACCGATCGTGCTTGGACTTGGAATGATATCGCTACCTATCCCACACTTTTGTAGGGCATAATCGAAGTTTTTTGGCAAGCTAGAGGACAGGTCGTTATATTTCGCGGCTACACGGTTTACTGGAATGATATCTCTAGTGATGCCCAATTACCTACCGTGCAGCAGGGGCAACAACTGAAGCTCCTACACGCTGATGCTCAGAAGAAGCAAACTCAACCCCCATCGCGTTATACCGAACCGAAGTTAGTGCAAATCATGGAGAAAAAGGGGATCGGTCGCCCACTTATGCACCTACGATTAAAGTTTTACGCGAGCGCGGCTACGCTACTTTAGTCAAGGGGTATCTTCAACCTACACAATTAGGGCTGGAGGTCGATGAGTTTTTGATGCGAGTCTTACCCAAAATGGTCGAGCCTGAGTTTACAGTCTGAAATGGAGTCAGCACTCGATCGGGTAGCAGATGGCAAACAAAACTGGGAGCGGTATCTGATCGACTGGAACGAAACTTACTTTGCCCCAGCCCTGGCTAATGCTTATCAGTTTCTAGCCACTGACTCTAGTGATTCAAACAGTAGCACCAAGGCAACCACCTCAAGGCGTAATCCACTTCACCGTCGTTCTTCAAGTGGCAACAGACAACCACCAGCACTGACAGAGATTCATTGTCCTAAGTGTGAGTGGCTGATGCAGAAGATTCCTTGCCGCTCGAAAAAACTCCAGGCCGATCACTTCCTCAAATGCTCTAACTCCAACTGCAACACTGCCATGTTTTGGTCAGAGCAAAAACAGGGATACCAGTTGTCTTATTCCCAGCAGTTAGCATCAGATCGAACAGGCGATCGCTCTCTGGCTGCCTCTACAATCCCAAAGCCGCAGCCAGCAAAGAGCATACAGACTTCACCAGTCAACTCTGCCTCTTCTACCCCATCTAAGATCGTAGACTACCCCTGTCCTGTATGTAGTCAACCACTTGAACTACATGAGTATGTGAAGGATAGCGAACCAAAGAAAATGCTTCGCTGCTCTGATGCGAGCAAAAGAAGGCAAGATGACCATAAACAAGTAGCCTATTTTGCCGCCAAGGGCAGATTTTG
Source organism: Chroococcidiopsis sp. [FACHB-1243] (assembly GCF_014696895.1). Lineage (NCBI taxonomy): Bacteria > Bacillati > Cyanobacteriota > Cyanophyceae > Chroococcidiopsidales > Chroococcidiopsidaceae > Chroococcidiopsis > Chroococcidiopsis sp. [FACHB-1243]. Next base: position 1,137 of record NZ_JACJQX010000108.1, read on the forward strand.
GTCGCCTATTTATGGTGAAATCGCCAAACCCAGCACTCAAGACAAATCTTCCTCATCTAACCCGATGCAGCAGCGGGTGACCAATTCTCCGACTGCTTCAGAAACTACAACCAAATATCCCTGCCCTGTATGCAGCCAGCCGCTTGAATTGTATGAGTACGAGAAAAATGGCGAACAAAAAAAGATGCTTCGCTGCTCAGATCTTCAAGCTAGAAGGCAGGAAGATCATAAAGCTGTAGATTTCTTCGCCTCAAAAGGCACTTTCTGGTCGCCTTAGTATGGGGAGGTTGACAAGCTCGATAGTGGCACAAAAGATTCTCCTCCACCGCCCCAAAAGCGCAAGTAAGCGATGGTTTGGCTGCTCAACTTGCTTTTTTCTTCGCTCTTTTTACCACCAGCTCAAAAAGTGGAAGTAGAAGTGGAAGTAGAAGTGGCTGAAGAGTCCGAAAGCGTGAAGCAGCAGATAGCAGTAGCTGATGCCAAGGCGTTGCAGACAATGCTAGAAGAAGCAATTGACGCAACTGCATGCGGGGAAAGCGGTTGCTATAATTTGGGGCATGGTGGTTTTTTCTCCCACGGTCGCTCTGGCTGATAAAGTATGATAGAGTTGGACTCCGAAAAGCTAAGGATATGACTTTAGCATCAAATGGGCAAGCAGCGATCGTCCGTACAGAACGCGGATTGACGATTGGAGGGACTCGAATCACTCTTTATGAAGTGATGGATTTTTTGAAGGCGCAGTACTCACCTAAACTCATCCGTGACAAGTTCAATCTGACAGACGAGCAAATTAATAGTGCTTTGTCTTATCTTGAAGCAAATCGCACACAAGTAGAAGCTGAGTATCAGGAAGTTCTACACACTAGAGAAGAAATTCGCTCCTATTGGGAAGAGCGCAACCGCGAACGCTTGGCGCAAATTGTCGCAATGCCACACCAGCCGGACAAGAAAGCTCTGTGGGGAAAACTTGAGGCACAAAAAGCAAAGCGTGCCGCCCAGAACGGATGACCTTCTTAGTTGACTACAATCTGGACGGCTATGCTCTTATTTTTCTGGGAATCTTAGCAAAATTCGGCTGGCTGGAAATCTTGCCCATTCAATTCGTCACGTTTAAAGAAGCTGGACTATCGATGTCAAGCAGCGATCGTATGGTCTGGCAATACGCTCAAGCTAACCAAATGACGCTTCTCACTGCTAACCGAAACATGAAAGGGCAAGATTCGCTAGAACAGGTGATCCGCGAGGAAAATACAGTTACTTCACTTCCCGTGTTGACGATTGGGGATCTTAAACGACTAGATGAGTTTGATTATCGAGAACAATGTGTTGAGCGTCTGCTGGAGATTGTTATAGACATCGACAATTATAAGGGGACTGGTCGGTTGTTTATTCCCTAAAGTTGTCAGTTTTCATCAAATCAATAGGTGTGCGATACCTACGGGTTCGCGATCGCGCGCTCGCAGTTGCATAGATAAAGGACGTAGCACAAGAAATTGAATAAAGTCGGAATAGAAGTTGCCGATCGGATGCAAACTTTTGGAGCATGTGAGTAGACTGTGACAAACCTATAATCTTGTTTCATCAGCTTTGTTTTTAAAGAAAACGACTTCTAGGGCATCTACAAAATCTATTCCCAATCGGTCTACTGCAATAGGTAGCAGATGCTAATATACAGTCGGTCGCGACTTACTGACAACGCTGTCAGTAGATAAAATCTTAAGTTTTTTACTAAATCGACTCGACAGCTTGCTTAAGCATAACTCCTAACCTAAGATGAAAGCCAACAATGCGACTTGAGGAAAAACAAGCAGCGAGACACTAGGTAACAGCCTTTTACATTACCTTAAATGAGGAACTTTAAAAGCATGACCAAAATTATTGCGATCGCCAACCAAAAAGGGGGGGTCGCCAAAACCACAACCACTATTGCCAAGGCATCATTAATCGGTCAACAGAAATCCTGCCTAGTTGTCGATCTTGATTCTCAAGCTAACTTGACTGACGGGTTAGGAGTTCGGGAAATTAATGACGAGCAGCTAACTACTTATAATCTGTTTAACCCACGACAAAACCCCAACTCGATTATTGTCTCAACACAGTGGGGAATTGACTTAATTCCATCAGACATTGGGTTAGCTCAAAAGGAAGCAGAATTAATTGCCGAACCAGACTCTCACTACATTCTAAAAGATCAACTGAGAAAGCTGAGCCAGTACGACTACGTATTGATCGATTGCCCGCCATCATTAGGACGACTGACTTACTCTGCTTTAACAGCAGCCGATTTAATACTAATTCCAGTCCAATGCCAGTATTTTTCAGCTAAAGGATATAAGCAATTACTGAGTACTATCCAGGCAGTTCAAATGCGCTCTAATCCGTCCCTGAGAATTTTAGGCGTGCTGCCTACCATGTCTGACACAACTAATATTAGTAAGGGAGCTTTAATTTCATTGTCAAAGGTTGAAGGAGTCAGGGTATTCGAGCCAGTTCCTAAGTCGGTGAAATTTACCGAGTCCCAATTAGCAGGGATTCCGATCGACCGCTACATTCAGGAAAACCACAGTACCAAGGAGAGTCAGGAGTTGATGGAGAGATTAATCCTTCCTTACCAAACTGTGGTAGAGCGGTTGTTAGCTTTGGAGATGGTTTATGTCTAAAACTAAGTTAGATATGACTAATATGTTGGGAGATCCCAAGACTCTAAAGGTAGTTGCCGCGTTAGAGGGGGGGCTAAATGCTAAACAAGATCTAAATCAGGTATTGACGGAAGTTGGTATCACAACTCGACAGCTTGCTCCCGAAGACCTGATTCCGAGAAAAAAGAACCGTCCCCTGGACGAGGAAAAAGTTGAATCTCTGATGCGGAGCATTAGAGAGATTGGAGTATTAGAAGATTTAATTGCTAGACCGCATCCAGAAATTTCTGATAAATACGAATTGTTAGGAGGCAATCATCGTCGAGAGTCATGCTTGCGTTTGGGAAAATTAGCTCCAACTAAAATCGTTCATGTAGACGATCTTCTGGCTGTTAAGATTGCCGGAGCGACGAATGCTCTGCGCAATCAACTCAATGCTTTAGAAGAAGCAGATATGGTGATTGAGGTTTTATCTTTGGAACTGAAAATGCCTGAGCCAGATGTAGAGGCTTTATTCTGGCAACACAGTAACAAAACAATCGATCCTAATAGTTTTCAATGGAGAACTATTGAAGCGATCGTACCAACTGTAACGGCTGTTGCAATTAGCTCTTTTACTCGACATTACCTGCCGCTACGAAAGTTACCACAAGACCTTTTAGATTCAGTCCGCTCTGGAAAACTACACTACACCAAAGCTGAAAAGCTAATTCCACTCAAACATCCGAGATTTGAGTCAGAGCGCAGATTGCTCCTTCAAGAAGCTATTGTACACAACCTGTCTACCACTGAGCTGCTCGAACGTGTGAACCAGCTATTGATTAACAGTTCATCTATCAAGCAGCAGAAGCCAGAACCACTTCGCAAAATGTTGACCCGAAGGGTGAAGTCAGTTCAACAACGAATCAATCAAATCAAAAACTGGGATAGCGCTAGTCAAAAGGAAGTGGAAAAACTCTTAAATAAGCTAGAGTTGAAAATTCAAGAACTGTCAGAAAGGCAATCAACCAATTAGCTCAAAAACGACTAATTGCTTGCCAGAATTGTAAAACGCTCAAAGTCAACACGGTTAGCAGAATTTTCTCTTCATGCCATCCAAACGTATCCACGTCCAAGAGTACACGGTACGCGCTCACGAGCGCATGATTCACACGCGGTTATACAAGTTCATCTGTCAGCAGTGCAGCCAGCCAACAGAGAGGGAGACATATGGACCTAAACCGTTGTATTGCGAGAGTTGTCGTCCTCCAGGCTTGCGAGCAATTGAAGATCCAAAGTATAAAAAGAAAAAGCCTAGACCCGTACTGGTTAAACGGGCAAAGAACAAAGCCAGCGCGTAACGGCTAAGGTAAAAAGCAATGGAAGAAGTTGCGAAGGTCGCGGGCATTATCAGTTCCGCCAAGCGCATCGCTAATAAGAGTGTATTGCCAAGAAAAAGTCTTGTTGGTTTTTTGCACCCAAGGCAATCGCTGGCGATGCTGGCTATTGAGCGAGAAGGGAGAGGTATTTGGAAAGCAGCAACCTTACAGGACAGCAATAGATGCTCCAGACAGCGGCAAGAGAAGGGGTAGCAGGTTGCAAGAGCGATCGCGGCTAAGCTAGTCGCAAAAAGTCCGAGAGCATTTCCGCTCTGCGAACAACCCGCACAAGCACCCCAAACAGCGAGAATCGGCTATCCAAAGAACGAGTGCGTGTAACCTCTGCCGCGCTTGCTATCTTAGGTAGAGCAGACTCCCTCATCCCTGACAGCTCTATGATGGAAAAATACCGGAAATTAATCAAACGCCAACGTCCTGAAAAGAGTGAAGAAAGCGCTGATTCTAGAGCGAGAATACCTTCTCTAGACCAGGCTGCACAACCGATAAAATCTCCAGAAGCACCTGTTGGAGAGCAAGCAATCGATGAAATAGTAGAAGTGCCAAGCTCGCCAGAGCGCTGGGAACCTTTAAATGTATATCCATCGAACTCATCCACCTATTCTCAGTGGCAGCAAGAGTTGAGGGAGATTGAGCGGGAGCAGGCAAGTGATATCTGGGAGTCTTGTCCCTACGAATAAAGCGGAAGTAGTTTTGACCTAAGAGGAATTTTAGCTCGATCGCACAAGCGAGAGAACAACTTGGTTTGAGGCTGTTCTTCCTGAAAGAAAATTTCGCGATTGCTCGCTCTTTGAAACCATTGCGAATCTCCTATTCATATTGCTAATTCTGGGCAAGAAGTAGTCCTGACCAAACTTTGCCTGTATTCGGCATTCTCACACCTTAAACATTTATGTTTAATCTGATGGTGAGACAGCGATCGCACCTAAAGAAACCCAAACTCCAGTTTGACTGTAAAAATCTTCTCGTTGTTCTAACTCAAAATCTCCCGACAGAACAGCTAACCAAGTTTTGACTAATGGGACTTTGTAGAAAAGTAAGAAAAAATAGAGATACAATACAGTCACCGAGGTAGTTTTACGTCAGTCTCAATAGGAGCAGCGTAAATGAAAGATCAAGTAAGTGCAGCGATGCCAGCATGTTTTGATAACTGGTGTCGTCGGTTCGACGATATATTTTCTCGCCAAAAGCAGA
>NZ_JACJQX010000109.1:0-5913 GCF_014696895.1 Chroococcidiopsis sp. [FACHB-1243]
CTTAAACAGTTGCGCGATCTCCGTCTGTACCGAAGTACGCACAAGACATTTGAAGAATACGCCAAGGATAGATTTGGATATAATCGCGCTCATGCCTATCGATTAATTCAAGCAGCTCAGGTTATAGAAAATTTGTCTCCCAATGGGAGACAAATCGATGAAATGTCTCCCATTGGGAGACATTTGTTGCCCAGATCGGAACGTTTGTGTAGGGAGTTGGCTAAATTACCGTCTACAGCGCAACCAATTGTATGGGAGAGAGTACTGGAGGTTTCGGGTGATGCAGCTCCTACAGCAAGCGTAGTTAGAAGTATTGTCGAGCAACTCAAACAGAAGCCTCGGCTCTTAGCTTCTGACTATTGCTCTGAAGGTGAAGTTTTTTTCTTACAGCGTCTAGTGGGAGTAGAACAAAAATATAATGGCTGCTGGGCGATCGCGATTGAGGTAGAAAACCGCTTTACTGTAAAAGCAGCAGTATATAACGGGACTTTGGAAGTGAAACAGGATCAGATGAAACCGATTGATTCACAACAGACTCAAGCAGAAGTCAGGGAAATTTATGAGCGTATTAAGCGACTAATGGAGTGTCAGCTCGATCCGATTGATGAGGCGCAAATCGAATTTCTCTGCCGCCGACCTTGGTTCACCCCAAGGCAAAAGCAAGCGATAAGTGCAATGGAAGCAGTTTACGACATATGTTGCGATCGCGTACAAGCACACCAAGCACACCAGCGATGAGTGCGTCGGCTCCATGCCCTTATTCAGTGGCTGCCTACAGCCAGCGACGAACAGAAGCTTTATAGGGTAGGTAGTCCGACGGGAAGCGGCTCTCCAGGTAGTGCTCCTCTCGCGGGATGACCACGAACGACATCAGCGCCACCGCTGGTATGAGGGTGGCGAGTAACCAGAGGCTGTTGACCCAGAATGCGATGCCGAGCTGGAGCAGCGAAAAAGACAGATAGATGGGATTGCGGCTGTATCGATAGGGACCCGTGTGTACGATCGTGGTGGTGGGACGATTGCCTGGAACGGGCGTGCCAGCGGTCCCAAACGTGCTCACAGCCCAGAGGAAGAGAGCGACGGCGACAAGCACTACAATGCCTCCGAGTGGCACGCTCACGGCACGAGGCACGAGCGGAACTGACCGCGCGAAATGCAACAACAGACCAAGGGCGATCGCGCCCAGGTAGACAAAAGGCGGTCGCACGATCCCAGAGTTAGCGACTTCCGGCACCATGCTTGTCTCCGCCTTATCGCTGCGATCGTCGCTTGCCATACAAAGCTCCTCCAAGTCGAAGAACGTTCACATAGGGCTGCCGCTCAGCCGCGAATGCCATACCAAAGGGATACTAATTGCGCCGATCCGAAGATGTCGTGGATTAGATAAGAGGGTCTGCTACAGGGTTGCAGCCGCCGAACAATAATTGTACTGAGATTATGACGTCAGGAAATGCTATTGAACCGATCTCCCTCTATAAGAGTTTCTTCTGACGTGTAGTTACCCTCGCAAGGTGTGCGAAACACCTTGAGCTGTCGATGCTTCAAATCCACAACCCAGTATTCTTGAATCTCTGCTACAGCGTAAGTTTTTCGCTTAGCATCTAAATCTTTGTTGAGGCTGGTGTTTGCATACTCAATTAGCCAAAAAATATCTTCGGTGTAGGGATGATGTTGGCGGTAAGTTTGCCCAAGGAGTTTAACAATAGCAAGATCTGGTTCTGGTTCTGAGTCGTTGGGCAATGTAACGAGATGTCCTTCACGGACTTGAGCGCGATCGCCTAAAAGATCCCTTAAATATTTACCTACTTCATCCCCAAAGTAGGCGTGTTCTGGACCCTCTGGAGGCATTTCAACGATCTCTCCGTTTAATAGCTCAACGTGACGACCTTCTAAAAGACCGACTTCGATCATGCAATGATAGTCTTCTAGCGTCCATTTAGCAGTAGTCACAGTCATATCACGTCTTTCCGAGTCAAGGAATTATTATGGCATTGCTACTAAACTAACTAATATTCTTTTCACAGTTTAACTTGAAAGGCTCTTTGAAGCAGGGTAGACATACTGTAATATCCCCAGCGGTTGGCTCCTGCATCTGCCCGCTTGCATTAAGGAGAGCTTGTTTAGTAGTCACAGCAGTTGTTTCTAGCACAAATTTGAGTGCTATCTGTGCTTAAAAGCTTCGCCCTTCTGCATCAAGTATCTCGAAAATGGTAAGTTGCAAGTTCTTAATTTCAACTGACTCACAAACAGACATTTATAGATAAGGCGTGACAAAATTTTGCTCTTAATTTGTTAATATCTCCTCAACTACTGCCAACACTTTAGAAACAACGTACAAGTGCTTTGCACCTGTTGCACTGATGTTAATTTTCGTGCAGTGCGACTATGACAACACAGCCATCCATTTTTGAGGAAACACACAAAACTCAGACAGTGACTAATTCACAGGCAGAACAAGAAACACAAACTATATCCACTGAAGAAATAGCATACTTGGAAATAGAAGCAAAACAGGCGCTAGAACGCCGCGATTACTATCACCTTGCCTACAGCCAATACTAAAAATTTGTCCATCAGCATCTACGAAGATTTCCGATAAACGTCACTGCATATTCGTTACAGACAAATCAATAAAACTAGTTGAGAAATATCGTGCAAGATAAGACAATTAATTCAGAGTCAGGAGACACAAAACCAAAAGATATTACCGAGAGATCGCTGCGAGAACTATCTCTAGAAGCGGCTTTGTTGTGGAACCAGATTGAAGATGCTTCAGAGTCAGGAGCTGAAAACGTCGAAAACTTAGTCAAACAACTATGGCAAGTCCAAGAAGCAACTGAATCTAAGATTGACAGCATTGCTTGGATAGTAGATTATCTAAAAGTTGAAATCGACCTAGCTAAAAAACGCCTGGATGCAGTGATAGAACTGCACGAACAATTCATTGCCAAGAAGGAAGCCCAGTTAGCAGGTATCAAGCAAGGACTGCTGTGGTTGCACGAGCGAGGATTAATTCCAAAACGCAATATCGGTAAAGAAAGAGAAATTGAAATTAGAGATAACAATCCTAAAGTTATACCTAAAGTAGTCGCCGATTGTCCAGAACTTCCAGATGAATTTCGGGTACAAGAATTAAAATCTAGGTTAGACCTTCAAGCGATTCTTGATGCTCATAAATCTGGTAGGGATGTCAGCAGCTTTGCTGAGATTCAAGTTGGAAAGCAAGTGCGGTTTAAGTTTCAATCTTCTCGTGCTAAAGTCAAACACTCTCAAAGTTAGAGAGCTAAAACTTCCCCTCACAGTTAGGGGAAGTCATAATTTGTGTGAGTCCAAATAAATTGTGTTGCCCTAGTATTGACTTTTTCTATAGCATTCTTCTGATGCAAGTGCAGCAAAAAAATCGGAAACTTGTTAGATGCCTGTATTGCACTACATAATTTACGATTTCAATAAATTACAATAATTAACTTTTCCCTTACATGCAATCGAATGTATTCCACGCTCTTGAAGAGCAGATCGTCAACAATAGTCCACTTGTTGCTTGCGAATCACCATTTCAGGAACGGCTGCGCTTTTTCTTGGGTGTCGCTCAAATTTGTCACAAACTAGGTAAAAGCTGCTATTTGTGGAATTTGGGAGAAAGTGCAATTAAGAAAATTAGTATTGCTGTTGAAGGAAATCTAGCTTTTCAGGATTTTGATAGTTCTAAGCCTATGATGACTGGACAAAACAGAGAAGCATATCTAAATGTTTTTGATTTTTGGCAAACGCAGTTAGAAAATGCAGTGTTAATTGTTGAAAATATTTATCCTTGGCTGCAAGCAGAAAATGTGGCGAAGCAGTCAGAATTTTTATTGATGTCAGAATGGCTCAAATCATCTTTATTAAACCTAAAGCTTTACAACGATAAAGCAAGAAAAACATTAGTATTGCTGGGAGATTCCGCCAACCTTTCTAAGGACATGGTAGGCGAAATCCCTATAATTTCTCATGAGTTACCTGAGATTGGCGAGATGATCGGCGTACTGAGGCACAGCCATATACTTCCAGTCAGTTTAGAAGATAAAGACTGGTCAGAGATTGCTAGAGCAGGTATAGGATTGTACGCATCGGATATAGTACGTGGTTTAGCATCTTTAAAGAAAGAATTCAACTTAGAGTTGACTGCAAGTGCTGGAGAACAAATTGTCAAACAAGCAACTGGGCAACTGCTTGAATATAAAATAGATTTATTTAACAAACTTTATAGCGTAGAGTTCGTTCCACCTCCAAAAGTAAAGCTTGGAGGGTTGGAACTGATGCAAGAAGCATTCCAAAAATTCAAGGTTTTGCTATCGCCAGTGGCTAAACAGTATAACTTAAGAGTGCCAAAAGGTGTGATGTTTGTCGGACCGCCAGGGACTGGTAAATCTCATGCCGCAAAAGTTTGCGCTCAAATAATGGGAGTACCGCTAGTTCTGGTTGATTGGGGAAATTTCAGAAGTGAGGGCGATCGCGCCGAAGTTAAGTTGCAAAAGTTGCTCAAGCTCGCCGATCGCCTCAACCAAATTGTCGTTTATTTTGACGACCTAGATAAGGGATTTGCTGGAGACGACGACCTATCGAGACGGCTGGCGGGTCAACTGTTGACATGGATGCAAGAGCGCACGAGTGATGTGGTAGTCATTGCTAGCGTCAATCGCATGGAATGGTTGCCCCCAGAACTCACCCGCGCTGGTAGATTCGACTATATCTACAAAGTAGACTTGCCCAATAACGGCGAGCGCCACGCTATTTTCAAGCTGCACGCTGCCCGATTCGATTGCCGCTTCCGCAATAGTGGCGATCCCTTCACTGAAACTGAGTGGCGGCGACTGCTCAAAGCAACAAATAGATGCGTAGGTGCAGAGATCCAAACGATTGTAGAAAGAGCAGCAGCCACTACTTTCTACGAAATGCTAGCCACAGGTAAAATTAATGAGAATTGTCAACCTCAACTAGAACTCACAGTTGAAGCACTGCTGTCCGAGCGCAAGCAGATGAATCCTTTGGCGATTAGGGAAGCAGACAGAGTAGAGTCCATGCGTAACAAAGCAGATATCCAAGGACTTCCTTCTTCTCCCATTGACGACAGTATTTATGCCAATGGCAATGTTGAGATCTTCAGGTAGAACCGATTCCTCAGCACTTGCTTCTCAGTATCGCTAGTAGCCGTAGGAATGCTACAGGGCGCGATCGCGATTTGCTTCTCAATCTTTAAACGCTATGAAAGAAAACTCTGCTGCTAGCCAAAGCTCCCGTCAGGCAGGCAAGTACAGCACCGATGAAATTTACCTGAAAATTCTCAACTGCATCGGACCCGTCGCAGGTATTCTCGTTGCTGTCGTTCCCGTTGCCCTTGCCTTGATTCCTCCCCCAGCACAACAACTACCCATCGAAGCTCACCTGGCGATGCCAGCGCGAAAGATCGAACTCGAAGTAGCACGAACGCCAGAACAAGTGGCTGCTGGTCTGAGGTCTCGCTCCTCCCTACCGCTAGATCGCGGTATGCTTTTTGTGGTGAATCAACCCAAACTAGTCAAACTGTGGATGAAAGATGTGTTAGTGCCACTGGATATCATCTTCATTCGGAATGGTATAGTTGCGTCCTTAGTGAAAAACGCTCCTCCCTGTCCGCGATGGAAAAGTTGCCCGATTTACGATTCAGTCAAACCAGTCAGCTACGTCCTAGAGTTACCAGCAGGCAGTGCTAATAGACTTGGTATACAACCAGGTAGAAATCTGGATGTTAAGTTTACCAAAGCGAACGAGCGATCTTGTGATGAAGCTAGTAGGGATTGAGCCGAGATCCGTGTAAAAAAGTGCCACTTTGCCGCAAATGCTTGCTAGATATAGCTTTTGTCTCTCACTCCCAAGCAATTTTCTCTACTTCTT